>JAIVHD010000028.1:3316-15989 GCA_020201235.1 Lysobacteraceae bacterium | reverse complement strand
TCGCGACCAGGCACTGGCCGGGCCGGCCCTCGGCGACGTAACGCTTGAGACCGGCCACGGCCAGCGCACCGGCCGGTTCAGAAACCGCGCGCGTGTCAAGAAAAACATCGTGCACGGCCGCGCAGATTTCGTCGATGCTCACGGTAATGATGTCGTCGACCAGCGTGTGCGCGACCCGAAACGGCCACGCGCCGACTTTGCGCACAGCCACGCCGTCGGCGAACAGGTTGACCGGTCCGATGTCAACCGGCCTGCCGGCCTTGAGAGCGGCGGCGAAGCTTGCCGCCCCTTCCGGCTCGACGCCGATGACCCGGGTGCCCGGCGACAGCGCCTTGACTGCGGCCGCCACACCGGCCAACAAGCCACCGCCGCCGACCGGCACAAACACCGCATCGGGGCATTGCTCGCACTGGCGAAGCAGTTCGGTGGCGACCGTGCCCTGACCGGAAATCACGTCGGGATCGTCGAACGGATGAATGAATACCGCGTCGTCTTCAGCGCACAGCTCAATCGCCCGGCTCTGGGCGGCGTCGTAGCTGTCGCCATGAACAATGACCTCGCCGCCCAGGCGGCGCACCGCGTCGACCTTGATGACCGGTGTGGTCCTCGGCATCACCACGCGCGCCCGGATACCCAGCTTCGAGGCCGCCACGGCAACGCCCTGGGCGTGATTACCGGCGCTGGCGGCGACCACGCCGCGCTGGCGCTCGTCGGCGTCCAGCCGCACCATGCGCGCATAGGCGCCGCGCAGCTTAAACGAAAACACCGGCTGCAAGTCCTCGCGCTTGAGCCAGACCGCGCGGCCTAGCTGTTCGCTCAACAAGTGGGCCCGGTCGAGCGGTGTCTCGCGCGCGACTTCGTGCACCGGCGCGGCAACGATCCGCCGGAGCATGTCAAGCACCTCTGGATCGTGGCTCATGCCGCCGCCCGCGCCAGCCTGAAGCGAACCGCATCGCCGGCCGCCTGGGTCGTTAGTTTGCCGCCCAGATCGGTTGTGGTCTGGCCTTCCGAAACGCAGTCCCAGACGGCGCGCTCGACCAGACCGGCCTCCTCGTCCAGGCCCAGCGAAAGGCGCAGCATCATGGCGACCGACAACAGCATCGCGAAAGGATTGGCGACATTGCGGCCGGCAAGATCGGGGGCCGAACCATGGATCGGTTCGTACAGCCCACGACGATCCTCACCCAGCGATGCCGACGGCAGCATGCCCATGGAGCCCGCCAGCATGGCGGCCTCGTCGGTCAGGATGTCTCCGAACAGGTTTTCGGTGACCAGCACGTCGAAATCGGCCGGGCGACTGAGCAGGTGCATGGCGGCGGCATCGACCAGCAGAATTTCGAGCTCCAGGTCCGGATAGTCGCTTTTGATCAAAGCCTCGGTCGTGCGCCGCCACAGCCTTGAGGTCGCCAGCACATTGGCCTTGTCGACCAGCGTCAGGCGACCGCGCCGCTGGCGCGCCAGATCGGCCGCGCGCCGGACCACGCGTTCGATTTCATAGCGGTGGTAACTACAGACATCCTCGGCCCGGTCTTCGAGCTCAAGCTTGCGGCCAAAGTACAGGCCGCCGGTCAGCTCGCGCACGACCATCAGATCGACGCCGACCAGGCGCTCCGCGCGAATCGGACTGGTCGAATGCAGTGCCGGGTGCGGCACCACCGGTCGCAGATTGGCAAACAGCCCCAGTCCGGAGCGCAATTCCAGCAGCCCCTGTTCGGGCCTGATTTTCGAATTGGGGTCATCCCACTTGGGCCCGCCGACGGCGCCCAGCAAAACGGCATCTGCGGCCCGGCAGGCGGCCAGCGTATTGGCCGGCAGCGGCGCACCCAGCGCGTCGATCGCCGCGCCACCGATCGGCCTTCGCGGCAGCTCGAAATGGTGGCCACCGACGGCTGCGATCGATTGCAGCAGGGCTTCGGCCTGGGCCTGTCGCTGTTGCTCGAAGCGCCCGATTGCGTCTTCGCAATTGAGCAGATAGCCCAGCGCATCGACCCCTTCGAGCAGACAGACGCGCGCGAACGGGTCGAGATCGAACGCCACCCGCCGGCCGTCGGGCAGGCTCAATTGACAGGCATCGACGTCGATGCTGACCTGCGCGCCGGGATGCTCCATCAGCCATTGGTGCGTGGCCGGATCGATTTCGACCGCCAAAAGCCCGTTCTTGAGCGCGTTGGCCCGAAAAATGTCGGCAATGCGCGAACTCAAAACGGCATCGAAGCCAAATTGCCGCAAGGCCCAGACTGCGTGTTCGCGCGAGGACCCGCAACCAAAATTTTCACCTGCGACCAGGATTCTGCGGCCACCGGCGACGGCACTGTTGAGTATGCAATCGGGCTTTTCACGGCCCTGGTCGTCGAACCGCCAGTCGGCGAACGCCGCCTGCCCAAGGCCTTCCTGCGAGGTGGTTGTCAGGAACCTCGCCGGGATGATCTGGTCGGTGTCGATATTGGTTTCGGCAAGCACCAGCGTTTCCGAGCTCAGGCGAATCATCGGTTTCATGCGCGCGCCTCCATCTGCCGGGGCGACGGCACGCTGACCAGGGTCTCGTGACGCCCGTCAAGTCGCCGCGGATCGGCCACGGCACCGGCCACGGCGCAGGCCGCGGCGGTCGCCGGGCTGGCCAGAAAGGTGCGGCTGCCCGGGCCCTGGCGGCCTTCGAAATTGCGGTTCGACGTGCTGACCGCGGTTTGCCCCGGACCGACCTGGTCGCCGTTCATCGCGATGCACATCGAACAGCCGGGTTCGCGCCACTCAGCGCCGGCCTCGATAAAGATTTTATGCAGACCTTCGGTCTCGGCCTGGCGCCGGGATAAATACCACGTCAATCTTGTGCCCCAGCAGCGGCCGCCCTGGCGTGACCTGCATGTAGTCCAGCGCGCGACGCCTGGCTGGCGTATCGGCTGGCGGAACCGGCTGATCGACCGCCACGACCATTCCGGGATGGGTGCCATAGGTGATGGTCGGCGCGATGCTTGCCGCATCGAGGCGGACCTCGCGATCGAAGGCCGCATCGACATCACTGGCAAGCGTCAGCCATTCGTTGGCGGCACGCTCGAAGGCCGCGCCCTGCGGGCAGTGCCGGCGGCCGCGCAGCCATTCGACGGTGGTTTGATCGGGCGCAATCATACCGGCCCGCGCGCCGGCTTCAATGGCCATATTGCAGACCGTCATGCGGCCTTCCATACCGAGCTCGCCAATCGCCTGTCCGGCAAACTCGATGACGTGGCCGGTACCGGCGTCGACGCCGATCTCGCCAATCAGGTGCAGCACGAGGTCCTTGGCCGCAACGCCGGCCGGCAGCGAGCCGTCGACCGTTACGCGCATCGATTTCGGCTTGCGCTGTAACAGGCACTGGGTCGCCAAAACATGCCCGACTTCGCTCGTGCCGATGCCGAAAGCGAGCGCGCCGAAGGCGCCGTGGGTTGCGGTGTGGGAGTCGCCGCAAACCACCGTCATGCCCGGGCGCGTCAAGCCCAGTTCCGGGCCGATGACGTGCACGATGCCGCGATTGGGGCTTTCCCAGCCGTGCAGTTCGATGCCGAAACGGGCACAGTTTTCTTCCAGCCGCTCGATCTGCGACCAGGCCTGCTCGTTGACATAGCGCCGCTGGCCCATCAGGTCGGGCGCCCAGGTCGGCGTGGAGTGGTCCATGGTCGCGACCGTGCGCCCGGGTTGCCGTACCGAAAGGCCCCGCCGCGAAAGCTCGGCGAAAGCCTGCGGACTGGTCACTTCATGGATCAGGTGCAAGTCGATGTACAGCAGCGCCGGCGCGTCGGGCGTCTCGGCCGTCACCGCATGGGCGTCCCACAACTTGTCAAACAGCGTTTGCGACATGGGGCATCTCCTCGACGTTGTTGTCGGAACGGCTGCGAAACGGCGTCAGCCAGCCATGCTTGTCCGGCGTCGCGCCGGAGAACAGGCCAAAGAAACGATCCTGGATGGTCGCGGTGATCGGGCCGCGGCCACCGGCGCGTGCGGTGATGCCGTCGACCGATCGGATCGGCGTGATTTCGGCCGCCGTGCCGGTAAAGAACAGCTCGTCGGCCAGGTACAGGAATTCGCGCGGTATTGCATGCTCGCGCACCTCGAAACCCAGATCGGCGGCCATTCGAATGACCGCGTCACGGGTGATACCACCGAGGATTGACGAGGTGACCGGCGGCGTGTAGAGCAAGCCGTCACGGATCACGAACAGGTTTTCGCCCGCGCCTTCGCTGACCAGGCCGTCGGTCGACAGCGCAATCCCCTCGGCATAGCCATGGCGCTTGGCTTCGGCGCTGATCAGGGCACCGGAAAGATAGTTTCCACCGGCCTTGGCCATTGCCGGAATGGTGTTGGGTGCCGGGCGCTGCCACGAAGTGACCGCGACATCGACGCCGCGCTCCATCGCTTCCTCGCCCAGATACCGGCCCCACGATACGGCCGCAACGACCACTTCGGTCGCGACATCATCGCCGGGCACAACACCCAGCCCGCCGTAGCCGCGGAATACGATCGGCCGCAGATAGGCCGATTGCAGTCCATTGGCGACGACCGTATCGCGGCAGGCCGCCAGCAGCGTTTCGCGATCAAACGGCATCGGCACCCGGTGGATGCGCGCCGAATCGAACAATCGGTCGATGTGTTCGGGCAGCCTGAACGCGGCCGGGCCATCGGGCGTTGCATACACGCGGATGCCCTCGAACACGCTTGATCCGTAGTGCAAGGCATGACTCAGCACGTGCACCGTGGCCTTTTCCCAATCGATCAGCTCGCCGTTTTTCCAGATATAACTGGAGGGTTGAATCGCCATGCTTAATTTCCTATGAAGGTTTGATTCGGGCGCAACGCCACACCGGCACGGGCAGGCCGGGCACGGGGCATTGCAGATCTAAACAACGCGTACAGTTTTGGCCCGGCCGATTCGCCGTCCGTCCGTCGCGCGACGCTCTCAGGCACCATCAACGGGGTCACAGCAGGACCGATCGTGAATAAGGTCACGCCGGGCGTCATCCGTTGGCCGCCACGGCCTTGCCGGTCTCGACCACCGCGGACGATTGGCGGCTGGCGCGGTTGATGATTTCCACAAAGGCGCGGGCACAGGCGCTGATGATGTCGGTATCAACGCCGCGGCCAGAAAAAGGAACGCCGTCGATGCGCATTTGCAATTCCGCTTCGCCCTGGGCATCCTCACCCTCGCTGACCGAGTGCACGCGCATGCCAACCAGTTCGAACTCGACGCCGGTCGCGCGCGCCAGCGCCTTGAACGCGGCATCGACCGGGCCATCGCCGGTCGCGGCTTCACGCACGGTTTGGCCACCCGGTCCGGTTACGGCGACCGCGGCGCTTGGCAATTGCGATTCGCCGATGCCGCTGGTGGCGTGCAGGTGGTCCAGCCTCCAGGGCCCGCCGGCATCGTTGTGCTCGCCAATCACCAGCGCCTCGAGGTCGGCATCGAAGACCTGGCGCTTGCGATCCGCCAGATTCTTGAAGCGCTCAAACAGCGACTCGAGCTCGGCCTCGCCAACCGAGAACCCCAACTCGCGCACCCGGTCGGCCAGCGCGTGACGGCCCGAATGCTTGCCCAGGACCAGCTTGGAGCGGCTAATCCCAACGTCTTCGGGGCGCATGATTTCATAGGTATCGCGACTGGCCAGCATGCCGTGCTGGTGGATGCCAGCTTCATGGGCAAAGGCGTTGTCGCCGACGACCGCCTTGTTGGCCGGCACGAAACTGCCGATAATCGCGGCCAGCTGACGCGACGCCGGGTACAACTTGCGCGTATCAATGCCGGTCCGGCAGCCAAAATAATCGGCCCGGGTCTTGAGCGCCATGACGACTTCCTCCAGCGCACAATTACCGGCCCGCTCGCCGATGCCGTTGATGGTGCACTCAACCTGACGCGCGCCGGCCCGCACGGCCGCCAGCGAGTTGGCGACCGCCATGCCCAGATCGTCGTGACAGTGGGCCGAGATCACCACCTGGTGAATGCCGGGCACGTGCTCGTTCAGGTAGCCGATGCGCGCGCTCATTTCCTCCGGCGTGGTGTAGCCGACGGTGTCCGGCACGTTCAGTGTGGTCGCGCCGGCCTCGATCACCGCGGCCATGACTTCGGCCAGGTATTCCGGCTCGGTACGAATTGCATCTTCGGCCGAGAACTCAACGTCCTCACAGAACTCGCGCGCCAGGCGCACGCCAGCCACGGCGCGCTCAATGACTTCTTTACGGCTCATACCGAGCTTGTGCTTGCGGTGGATCGGGCTGGTTGCGATAAACACGTGCAAGCGCTTTTTCGGTGCCGGTGCCAGCGCCCGGGCAGCCAGCTTGATATCGTTTTCGCTGCACCGGGCCAGTGAACAGATCGTGGTGCCGGTGATGCTGCCGGCAATCTGGTGGACGGCGTCGTAATCGTGCGGCGAGGCGGCCGCAAAACCGGCCTCAATCACGTCCACGCCCATGTCAGCCAGGGTTCGCGCCAGCCGCAACTTTTGTGGCACGCTCATGCTGCACCCGGGCGACTGCTCGCCGTCGCGCAAAGTGGTATCGAAGATGATGACTTGATCGACCATTGCGCTAGCGCCCCATCTCGATCGCCACGCCGGAATTCTGCTCCCGCACCGGCAGCAGTTTTCCCAGAGCGTGGACGCAATCAGCCATGGTCGTTTGCCAGGATTCGCTCTCCAGCCGCTCGACGCTCTCGACGTCGTGCAGGCGGCTGATCTGGCGTGCCAGGATGTTCGGGCAACGACCTTCGCTTTCGAGGCTGAGGCTGAGCAACTGACCACCCTGCTGGTTGCGAAGCGCCATTTCATCGACGCTGAAGCCGCGTCTCTGGATCAGTCCGAGGGTGCGCAGCAACGCGCCTTCGGTCAGGCTCAGTCGAATCTCGAATTGAACACTCATCGTTGCTCTCCTTCCATCATGTTGGCGTTGTTCTTGCCGGGGGGAACCAGCGGCCAGACGTTGGCCTGGGGGTCAATGCGCACGTGCAGCAGCGAAGGACCCGTGCTGGTCAAAAGCCAATCCAGCGCTCCGCCGACCTGGTCACGCCGATCAATCGTGCGTGCCTGCAGGCCGAAGACCCGCGCCAGTTCGGCAAAATCGGGGTTGTCGGATAAATCGATTTCGGAGTAATTGCCGTCGAAAAACAGCTCCTGCCACTGACGCACCATGCCCAGCGAGGCGTTATCCAGCAAAACGATGCGCACATCAATCTGGTAGCGCTTGAGCGTGGCCAGTTCCTGGATGTTCATCATGATCGAGCCGTCGCCGGAGACCACCACGACGGTGTTGTCGGGACAGGCAAGCTTCGCGCCCAGTCCGGCCGGCAGGCCGTAGCCCATGGTGCCGAGGCCGCCGGAAGTCAGATGACGGCGCGGGTGACGAATGCGGCAATGCTGGGCAACCCACATCTGGTGCTGGCCGACATCACAGGCCAGCAACAAATCGTCGCCGGCCTGCTCGGCCAAGTCGCGCAGCAGCGCCGGGGCGTAGATCGTTTCGCCCGGTGCGTCGTAACGCCATGCATGTTTTTCGCGCAGCTCGCCGGTGTGGCTTCGCCAGCGCTCGATCGGGCTCGGCTGCATTGCGCAAAAGGCCTGCTTTAATGCGTTGAGGTTGGCGATCAAGTCACCGGCCAGGGCCACATCGGCGTGCCGCAGCTTGCTGATTTCGGCCGCATCGGCATCCAGGTGGATGACCCGCGCGCCGGGTGCGAACTCGTCGAGCTTGCCGGTGGCGCGATCATCGAAGCGCGCACCGGTGACGATCAACAAATCGCATTCCTGAACCGCCAGGTTGGCAGCCTGGTTGCCGTGCATGCCGAGCATGCCGACCGAGTTGGGGTGATCGGTCGGTACCGCACCCAAGCCCTTCAGGGTCATCACGCACGGAAAACCGGTGGCCTCGACCAACGCCCGCGCGGCGTCCTCGGCAAACGCCATTTCGATACCGCCGCCAAGATAAAACAGCGGGCGGCGCGCTGCGGCCATCATTTCGGCCGCCAGTTCGATGCCGGGCGAGGGCTTCGGTTCCGGGGTGTTGAAGGTCGGCAGCGAAACCGATGCGTTGACCTGGGCCACCGTAATGTCCTTGGGCAGATCGACCAGCACCGGCCCCGGTCGTCCTTCTGCGGCCAGGTGGAAGGCCTCGGCCAGCACCCTCGGGATATCGGCCGCGTCGCGCACGATGTAGCTGTGCTTGACGATCGGCAGGGTAATGCCGAACATATCGACCTCCTGAAAGGCATCGGTGCCCATCAGGCTGGTCGCGACCTGGCCGGTGATGGCCACCACCGGCACCGAATCGAGCATTGAATTGGCCAACCCGGTGACCAGGTTGGTGGCCCCCGGACCGGACGTTGCCAGGCACACGCCGACCCGACCGGAAGCGCGCGCATAACCATCAGCGGCCAGCGCCGCGCCTTGCTCATGGCGCGTCAGGATGTGGCGGATGCCGGAATTCGGCAGCGCGTCGTATACCGGCATGATGGCACCGCCCGGATAGCCAAAAATCGTATCGACTTTCAGCTCGCGCAGACACCGCACCAGCAATCGGGCACCGCTGATGGTCGCGGTGTCGGATTGGGCTTGCAGTTCGGGCATGCTCACGATGATTCTCCTAGGCCGCTTTTTCGGTCTTGGTCTTGGTCTCAGACTTGGGCTGCAGCCAGCTCATGCGTGCGCGCAAGCTCCGGCCGACCTGCTCGATCGGGTGACCGGTGCGCTTTTTCATCAGCGCGCTGTGGTGCGGCAGACCGGCCTGGTTTTCCAGGATCCAGTCGCGCGCGAATTCGCCGCTCTGGATTTCGGCCAGCACTTCGCGCATGCGCTCACGGGTCGATTCATCAATAATCCGCGGCCCGCGCGTTAGGTCGCCGTAGGCGGCTGTGTCGGAAATGAATTCGTACATCCGCGCCATGCCGCCTTCGTGCAGCAGGTCGACGATCAGCTTGAGTTCGTGCAGGCATTCGAAATACGCCACTTCGGGCTGGTAGCCGGCATCAACCAGCGTTTCAAAGCCGCGCACCACCAACTCGGCGGTGCCGCCGCACAGCACAACCTGTTCGCCGAACAGGTCGGTTTCGGTTTCTTCCTGAAAGCTGGTGTCGATGACGCCGCCGCGGGTTCCGCCGATGCCGTGCGCATACGACAGCGCGCGCGCATGAGCCTGACCCGAGGCATCCTGCTCGACCGCGCGCAGGCAGGGCACGCCGCGGCCTTCCTCGTACTGGCGTCGAACCAGCGCGCCGGGTCCCTTGGGCGCGATCATGATGACGTCGATGTCGTCGCGCGGCCGGATGCTGCCGAAATGAATGTTGAAACCGTGCGCAAACAGCAGTGCACTGTTGGGCTTGAGCTGGTCGGCGATTTGCCGGTATAGCCCCGGCTGGGCCATGTCCGGCGCGAGCATGGCCACCAGGCCGGCCTGGGCCGCGGCCTCGACCGGCTCAAACACGCCGAAGCCGGCCTGCTCGGCATTCGTCCAGCTCGGTCCGCCCGGGCGGGCACCGATGATGACCTCGTGGCCGCTGTCGCGGAGGTTGTGGGCATGCGCCTTGCCCTGGCTGCCATAGCCGATTACGGCGACGGTGGTCTCGGCGAGTGCGTTGCGTTGATGGTCGGCTTCGGTCCAGATTTTCATGATGTTGAATCTCCTGAAATAGTCTTGTGAATTACTTGGAATAGGGATGAGCAGGACTGGAAAACGGGAAAGCGGTGACCGCGCCCTGCGAGGCCGGTCGCCGTCGCGAACCAGCGCCAGCGGTCCGCCGTCGGCAGCCTCGGGGCTGACGTGGCCGATCATGAATCCATAGGTCGCGCCGCTGAAACGGCCATCGGTGACCAACGCGACCGAGTCGCTCAGGCCCTGACCGACCAGGGCGGCGGTCACCGCCAGCATCTCGCGCATGCCGGGGCCACCGCGCGGACCTTCATAACGGATCACGACGACATCGCCGGCGACGATCCGGCCGGCCTGTACTGCGGCAAACGCGTCCTCTTCGCTGTCGAACACGCGCGCCGGGCCCTCGTGGTCCAGGCGGCCATGACCGGCCAGCTTGATCACGCAACCCTCGGGTGCCAGCTTGCCGTACAGAATGCCAAAGCCACCGCGCGGCTTGAACGGATGGTCGACGGCTCGCACCACTTCCTGGCCCGGCTTCTCCTCGGCCTGCCCGATCTCATCGAACAGGCTTTGCCCGGAACAGCTGGCTGAGTCGCTGATCTTGCCGGCCCGCATTAGTTCGCGCGCCACCAGCCTTGTGCCGCCGGCCGCGAACAGGTCCGTGGCCATGAAACGGCCGCCCGGCTTGAGGTCGGTAATCACCGGCGTGGTGCGCGCGATCGAATCGAACTCGTCGATCAGGAACTCGCAGCCGGCCTCGCGTGCGATCGCCAGCAAGTGCAGCACGGCGTTGGTCGAACCGGCCGTTGCAGTCACCAGCGTGGCCGCATTGCGCAGGCTTTCGGTGGTAATCAGCGAGCGTGCGCTGAGCCCGCGCTCGAACATCTGCATGACCAGCCGGCCGCAGCGCTCGGCCTCAGCGGACTTGTGCGCAGGCACCGACCGCCTCGAACACGTCCTGGATGGTGATCGCCAGCTCGTGATGCCGGCCCGGCATGATCGAGCCGCCGTAGAGGACCAGGCCCGGACGGTCGAGCCGGGCCAGCGCCATTGCCGCGGCCGGCAGGGTCTTGTCGCAACCGGCCAGCACCACGACCGCGTCCAGGCAATGTCCGCGCACCGCCAGCTCGATCGAGTCGGCAATGGTCTCGCGCGACATCAGCGAGGCCTTCATGCCTTCGCTGCCCATCGCGATGCCGTCGGTAACCAAAATGGTGTTGAACTCGATCGGCGTGCCGCCGGCGGCGTGAATGCCGTCCTTCAGCGGCTTGGCCAGCTCGCGCAGGTGATAATTGCACGGCGTCACCTCGCTCCAGGTATTGACCACCGCAACCAGCGGCCGGGCGATCTCGTCATCGCTGAGGCCGGTTGCCTTAAGCATGGCCCGTGCCGGTGCCCGATGCAGTCCTTTCTTGATTTTGTCGCTTTGCATGCCTGTTCCGATTCCGATCAATAAAGACCAGGCCAAAAAAAACCCCGCTTCTTTTGGGAGCGGGGTTTTGTTCGTCTGGTAGTGATGTTGCTGCTCGCTAGACGTACCCGCTCCCGGTCCCGATAAGCACGAGAATGCTGATAAGCACGAGTACAAGTACGTTTGCGCCAACGCCTTTGTCGACAACGACCGCGACCGACATACGGGCCGCGCGCTGCTGAGTCATCAATGGCGTTGTGTTGTTCATAGGCCCGAATCTACAGGCTAAAAAAGAAATGTCAAGACTTTTTTTGGTTTTTTGGAGCAGCTGCTTCTTTAGTTTCGTGCCGGATCGATCGGTATCGGCGTCGAAAGCCTAAGCCCGCCTTATTCGACACCCCGCCGTCACGAGGTGCAGCGCAGTGCCACAGTACTTGGGGTGGTGAATCAGGCGGGCTGAGATCGGAACAAGGCTCATCGGGTTTGAACGGTTTGTCGGCCTGGCACGGATTGGGATGTGCGGGCGGTGCTTCCGGGCTGAGCTGAGCTGAGATGAAGGATTGCGCGTTCCAGCTCCAGTGGTGTATTCTCGAGCGCCCTGTGCCAGCGACTGAAAGCGGCAGACATGACACGTCGAATGCGACACCGGCCACCAATACTGATCCCGCTGCTGATCATGGTTGTTGTGCTGCGCGGCATGATCGCGCCCGGTTTCATGCCCGGTGGTGGTGGCTGGCCGGTACAGTTGTGCCCGGACGGCCTTTCTCCGGACATCGTGGCGCTGATCACCGCACCCGATGCTGCCAATACCCACGACCACGGCATTGTTGACGACGGCTCAACGTCGGGCCACGAAAGCTGGGCGCTGGAGCGCTGCGCGCTGGGTGCGGCTCTGGCTCAGGCCGCGCTGCCGGTCATCGGCATTTCGCTTGCGGCCGTTTCCAATCCGCTCGAATTTCATCGCGCGAGGCTTTCGCGAGTCATCGCGCGCCCGGCTTCCGCACCGCGTGCCCGCGGCCCTCCTGTGCTCCGCATTCCGGTCTGAAAACCCGAACCCAATTCGAAAAATACAAGTCTGCCTGAGCCGCGGCCCCAATGGTCGCGCCGGGCGATTCGATGGAGCACATTATAAAATGATCAAATTCAATCGTTTGATTGCGGCACTGGCCGCAATATCGATCTCGCTTCCGGCTTTTGCCGATACCGAGCATGGCACCGCAAGTGGGCCACGCCCCGACAGCCACGCCCCGATCAGCGTCATGGGCGAGCACATCCACAAGAAGGGCGAGTGGATGCTTTCGTATCGCTTCATGCGCATGGACATGTCCGGCAATCGCAGTGGCACCGATTCGATTTCACCCGAGCAGATCGCAACCACCGTCCCTAACCGTTTTTTTGGCCGCCCGGGCCAACCGCCAACCCTGCGCGTGGTGCCGACCGAAATGACCATGGATATGCACATGTTCGGCTTCATGTACGCGCCGGCCGACTGGGTGACGATGATGGTTATGGGCAACTACATTGAAAAGGAAATGGACCACATCACCTTTGCCGGCGGCATGGGTACGCAGCGCCTGGGCACCTTCACCACGCGCTCGTCTGGTCTCGGCGATTCAAGCATCAGCGCGCTGGTCCGGCTGTTTGAGAAAGACACGCAGTCAA
>JAIVHD010000028.1:0-3155 GCA_020201235.1 Lysobacteraceae bacterium | reverse complement strand
GGGCTTAACTTTGCCGCCAGTGGCGCGCTGGCCGGACACCGGCTTGCGCTGGAATGGCTCAAGCCGGTCTACCAGAAGCTGGATGGCCCTCAACTGGAGACCGACTGGATGATCACAGCCGGATGGCAGTTCGCGTTCTAGACGCTTGCGATGCCGGCAGCCACAGGTGCCCTCGCCGCTCGGCCAGGGCACTGGTCTCTGTGCGCCACGCCGGTCGCCAAGCGCCCGGTTTCGCGTGTCTGCGCACCACGGTGTGGCGCGCGATCTGTCCCCGCCTAAGCCCGAAAAACCTGCAGGCCGCGCTCGGTAATGACCGCGCCCAGCGGCACATCCCAAGGCTCAACCGGCAAGCTGTCGACCTGCTGCAGCGCGTAGGCAATGCCGACCATCCACGGGCCAGCGTCAGGTTCGGCACGCGCGAATGCAAAGCTGCGGTCGTAAAACCCCGCGCCCATACCCAAGCGATTGCCGGTTGCTGAAAACGCGACCAGTGGCGTCAGCACCAGCTCCAGCTGTTGCGGCAAACAGTGCGCGCCGGCCACCGGCTCGGGAATCCCGAAGCGGTTGGGCTCCAGTGGCTGTCCGGGAATCCAGCGTCGGAAGGCCATCGATTTGCCGTCGATCACCGGCAGCCAGATCCTGTGGCCGCCGCCGGCCAGGGCTTTCAGCGCCGGCGTTAAATCCGGCTCGCCCTGAAACGGCAGAAAGCCGGCGATATCGAGCTCATCGCGATCGTCGAGCAAGCGCAGCACATGCCCCCCGATCGATTGATCGGCCTGCCTTCGACGATGCGGCTGGAGGCTCGAGCGGTCATCGATCATCCGCGTGCGAAGCTCGGCCTTGCGGTTGACGACAAGTGATTTCACCGCGCGCCCGGGTGATCCACGCCCCGCCGGTCTCGAACCGACCGATCTGGACTGGGCTTGGTGCTCGCCGATGTGCCAGCATGCAACCGCTGCGCTGGCCGCGTAAACATCGCACTGCCGCTTGGCATGGGGTCGTGGCCGGGTGGCTGGCCGGGGGATTTCGTCGCATTCGAAAAACGCAAACCGATGGCCTCCGGGTTGAGCGAATTGAAAGAGATGGTGCCCTCCGCAGATGCCGCTGCAAAATCGGAGACCTTGAACCAGAGGTTCAGGTGGGAGAGCTCTTCGGGCCTTCAGGCTATTCGCAAAACGAATGTGCGCACCAGCACCGAAAGTTGCCGTCCCGAGGTCAAAAAGTAGGGACAAGGCATTATGCGATCTGCTGGCGAACACCGCAGAGAGCACCATGGAGAAAACTATACACCAATCAGATCGACGTTGCTGCGACCTCCAAATGAAGTTTTTTTTCGGCGTGCCGCCAGCGACCGTGGCTGGCGCGTTTGGCAACTGAACGCAGCGCAAGCGCACTCGCACGGCTGTTGAATAACGGCGGGGTGAGGACGCGTGACCAGGCGAAACGCCGATGACGCGGGGCATGCCGGTGCCGCAGTCGGTAGCGTGGAGAATCAGGCGCGCTCAGGGCCCCTCTGACCGAGTCCGCTGCAAGGTCTCTGCCAGCTGCAGAATCCGCTGATCAACCTGCTTCGATCGATTGGCTTCGAGCGCACGCAATTTCAGCAGTTCGTCGGTAAAGTTGAGTGCGCACATCACCGCGATTTTTTCCATCGAACTCAATTTTCCGGATTTTCGAATCTCGCGCATCTGCGCATCCAGGTACATCGCGGCGTCCATCAGTCCGTGCCGCTCTTCGGGTTGACAGACCACCTGGTACTCGCGGTCGAGAATGCGCACCGAGATCATTTCCGGATCACTCATCGGCCTGCACTCTCCAACGATTTGAGTCGTTCAATCATGCCTTCGACCCGCGTGCGCGCTTCTTCGTTGCGTTTGACCAGGTTCGCCCGTTCGGCCACCAGGGTCTGCTGGCGGGCCAGCAACGAACGGTTTTCATGTTCGAGCTCGTCGACTCGCGCAAAAAGCGCGGCGAGCTGTTGCTCGATCTGGTCCAGCGCGTGATTGACAGCCTCGCTGCTCATGCCGCTTTGTCCCTTTTAATTCAACGCAATGATAGAGCTTCATCAGGTACTTTCACAAGCCCCTGTCGGTTGCAAGCATCGACGGCGCGCGCGACGGGGCAGTGATACCATTTACTTTTATCACGATTAGCGATTCTTGATGGACGACAACGAGTCAAAACTCGCCTGGCTATTAGCGCTGGCGGCCGACAACGAGCCGGCTCGCATCGCCGAAACCCATGGCGTGGTGATCGGCCTGCTGGCTGGTGGCCCCACGCAATCCGACCTTGAGCTTGCCGACCAGCTTGCCGGATTGCAGGTCGGCGACTGGACCTCGGACCGCATCCAGCAGCAGTTGGGTCCGGCGATCAAGACCTTGCGCGCCGAGCTGGCGTCGCCCGACATGGATTTCCGGCCGCTGCTGCCGACCGAAGACCGGCCATTGTCCGAACGAACCCGCTGCCTGGCCACCTGGGTTACCGGTTTTCTCGCCGGTTTCGGTGCCGGCGCGCCGACGCTGCGCAATCCGGACGCAAACGAAGCCATGCGCCTGCTCGAGCAGATCGCGCGTGCCGCCACCGACCCGGATGCCGATGACGAATCGCAGGAAGAAGCGTTTACCGAGCTGAGCGAGTTCGTGCGGATCGCGGCCCTGCTGCTGCGCGAAGAAGGTCTGGCCCGATCGCATGAATGATCCGACCCCCCGGAGCCTCGATCCGATGAGCAGCAGCGCGACCTTCGAGCGCCGCAGGCGTGATCTGATGGAGCTCGCCGGCCCCGACAGCCTGGTCGTGGTCGCCTCGGCCGGCGAAATGCTGCGCAACGGCGACAGCCATCATGCGTTTCGCCAGAACAGCGATTTTCTTTACCTGACCGGCTACAGCGAGCCCGACGCAGTGCTGGTTATGGCGGTCGGGCGCGAGGCCGGCGAGCACCTGCTGTTCTGCCGCCCCGGCAACCCCGAGCGCGAGCGCTGGGACGGTCCGCGCCTGGGCCTGGACGGGGCACGCGAGCAACTCGGCATGGACGACGCCTATCCGATCGAAGACCTCGATGAAATTCTGCCCGGCCTGATGGAAGGTCGCGAACGCATCTACCACGCGGTCGGGCGTGACCCGGCCTTCGACCGTCAGGTCATCGGCTGGCGCAACCG
>JAIVHD010000248.1 GCA_020201235.1 Lysobacteraceae bacterium | reverse complement strand
TTGGGCCAGATTTCCCGCTCTTTTTCGTTAAATAGGCCCACTATTCGCCTCAAAAGATCGAAAAATCTGGCTCCAACCGGACTTTCCCTCGCTACGATCGGTTAAATCCGACAGGCTCCTAGAAAGCATGACCGGCGGCGACGCGGTACACTATCGGCCTTGCCTTTCCGCAATCAAGCAAAGCGATCGGGTCCCGACCCATTGCGACAATCACGATGACCGATCCATACGTCGAACAGCTCAAATCCGAACTTCGAAAGATCGAGGACCCGCACACCGGTGCGCCGCTGGGCAGTGCCGTGCGCGCGCTCGCCATGTCGGGCGGCAAGCTTGCCGTCGATGTCCGGCTCGGATATCCCGCGACAGGCTGGCGTGAGCAACTCGAGCAGATCCTGCGCGCCAGGCTCGCCGGTTACGAGGGCATCGAATCGGTGACGGTCGAAATCGGCCAAGCCATCGCTGCGCACGCCGTACAGGGCGGTCTCAAGCCGTTGCAGGGCGTCAAAAACATCGTTGCGGTCGCATCCGGCAAGGGCGGGGTGGGGAAATCCACAGTCGCCGCTAATCTGGCCCTGGCGCTGATCGCCGAGGGCGCTCGCGTCGGTGTTCTCGATGCCGATATTTACGGTCCTAGCCAGCCGCGCATGCTGGGCCTGAGCGGACGACCCGAAACGACCGAGGACAAGCGAATTGTGCCGATGCAGGCACATGGCCTGCAAGCCATGAGTATCGGCGTACTGGTGGATGTCGACCAGGCGATGATCTGGCGCGGCCCGATGGCCACCCAGGCACTTAGCCAGATGCTGTCCGAAACCCTTTGGCAGGATCTGGATTACCTGATCATCGACCTTCCGCCCGGCACCGGCGACGTCCAGTTGACGATCGCCCAGCGCGTGCCGGTGGCGGCGAGCATCATCGTGACAACCCCGCAGGACGTCGCGCTGGATGATGTCCGTCGGGCCGTCGCGATGTTTCGCAAGGTCAAAGTGCCGATCCTCGGCATTGTCGAAAACATGAGCACCCACATCTGCTCCAATTGCGGCCATGAGGAAGCGATTTTTGGCCACGGCGGCGGCCAGCGCATGGCAACCGAAACCGGGCTGCCGCTACTGGGCCGGATTCCGCTGGAGGCCGTACTTGGCCGTTCTACCGACCAGGGCGCGCCAATCGTCGCGACCGATCCAGATCATCCGGTATCAATCCGGTTTCGGGACATCGCACGCAGCGCCGCCGGCCGGCTTTCGATGCAGGATGTCAATACCGAGATCCGCATGCCGAAAATCACGATCTCGGACTAGCCGTCATGTCGATTAAATCGGATCGCTGGATTCGCCGCATGGCCGAGCAACACGGTTTGATTGAGCCGTTCGAGCCGGGCCAGGTTCGCTGTCACGAAGGTCGCAAGCTGGTTTCCTATGGCACATCGAGCTATGGCTACGACGTTCGATGCGCGGATGAATTCAAGATCTTCACCAATATCAACTCGGCCATCGTCGACCCCAAACATTTCGATGAGAACAGCTTCGTCGATTTCAAGGGCGATGCCTGCATCATCCCGCCGAATTCCTTCGCACTGGCACGTACCATCGAGTATTTTCGCATTCCGCGCAGCGTGTTGACCATTTGTCTCGGAAAGTCAACCTATGCGCGCTGCGGGATCATCGTTAACGTGACACCGCTGGAGCCCGAATGGGAGGGCCACGTGACGCTGGAATTTTCCAACACCACGCCGCTGCCGGCGCGAATCTATGCCAATGAGGGCGTTGCCCAGTTTCTTTTTCTGGAATCAGATGAGGAGTGCGAGATCAGCTATGCCGACCGCGCCGGAAAGTACCAGGGCCAGCGCGGCGTCACATTGCCAAAGTAAGGCTTGACCGCCAGACGCCATCGCTGCGTGGAAACAAGCCGGGTTGATGCGTCGGGAAGGGCCAGGCAGGTCGCTGTTTGATTTTCGCGCATCGCCCTAAATCAATCAGGGCCTGCCGGCGTTATCCGGGTAGCGGCGGCTGCTGAATCAGCTTCACCGAGGTGCTGAAGCGCTGACCGTTTCGGACCGCCAGCAGTTCGATTTCGCTGCCAGGCGGCTGGTCGGCAATCAGCAGCGTAAACTGGCGCGCCGTGCCGACCGCGCTGCCGTCGGCGCTCAGCAGGATATCGCCCGGACGAAGGCCTGCATTCCAAGCGGGTCCGCCGCGATAAATCTGGGCGACCTGGACGCCCCGGGGCTGGTCTTCGCCCTGCAGCACGACCAACGGCGGATCGATCACATTGGCACCCAGCCAGCCCCGGCGTACGCTGCCGTACTCGACGATTTGCTTGAAAACGTCGGTTGCCAGCCGGGCTGAAATGGCAAAGCTGATGCCCTGGGCACCCATGTCCTGGCTGAGGGAGGCGCTGTTGATGCCGATCACCTGACCGTTCGGGTTAATCAGCGCACCGCCGCTGTTGCCGGAATTGATCGCCGCGTCGGTCTGGATGAAATCCTCAAACGCGGTCAGGTTCAGGTCGCCGCGCCCGGTTGCGCTGATAATTCCAGCCGTCACGGTATGATTGAGACCGAAGGCATTGCCGATCGCCAGCACCACATCGCCGGGACGATGGGCCGATTGGGTATCGAATTCGGCCACCGGCAGACCATCGAGATCCACCTTGAGTACCGCCAGGTCGGTTCCAGGGTCGGTACCGACGACGCGGGCCTCGGCCACGCTGCCGTCGAACAGCGCGATGAAGATATTGTCGACGCCGTTGATTACGTGAGCCGTGGTCAGGATCAGACCGTCTTCGGAGACGATGACGCCGGAACCCAGACCGTTGCGCGGACGCACGACCTGACGGTCGCGGTACATTCGCTGGAACAGCGGATCTGCATCATCGCCAATCAGCGGCTCGCTGACCAGCGTACGGGTGTAGATGCTGACCACCGAAGGTGCCGTATGGCTGACGGCGTCTGCGTAGGAAAGAACATTTGCGCGTTTCGGCTCGGGTTGCCCGATCGGCAGCAGCGTGGGTCGAAACCAGACCATTACGAATGCCAGGGCCAGGCCAAACACGATCGCCTGCAGCGAAATTTGCGCAATTCGTTTCATGATCCAGAAATTTTTTGGTCAATCCAGTATTTTAATGAAGTCGCGATGGCGTTGATGTCGCGATCACGCCGTGATCGTCACAAATGAGAGCACATGATGAAGCAGAACCACCTTAAAATTCGGTAAAATGGGCGATTACTTGTTCAACCAGGCGCATCATGGCTTTTTCGGCCCAATCGTGCCGAAAAACGATGCTTGCTCCGGAATCGGGTCGCCAGGATGCCCGGGTTGCCAATCTGCCCGTTGATTCAGAGGTTTTTTCATGTCCGATAAACAATCGCTTGCGTCAATCGAACCGTCCGCAAACACGGGCCGACGGATGTTGCTTCTGGCCGGTACGGGGGTCGTCGGTGTCGTCGGCGCCGGCTTTGTCGCCTGGCCCTTCCTGGCCTCGTGGAATCCGAGTGCGCGGGCGCGCGTGGTCGGCGCTCCGGTCGAGGTCTTTATCGGTGCCATGGAGCCCGGCCAGTTGCTCAAGGTGGTTTGGCGCGGGCAAACCATCGGGATTCTCCGACGCACGCCGCAAATGCTCGAGGCACTCGACGAGCTCAAAGATGAATTGCGCGATCCGCAGTCGACCACGCCGACTCAACAGCCTGAATATGCGGCCAACCTGCATCGCTCGATTCGTCCGGAATATCTGGTCGTGAACTTGCACTGCACGCACCTGGGCTGCGTGCCCGAATTCATCCCCGAGGTCGGAGCACAGCCTTTCGAGCTAAACTGGAAGGGCGGATTCTACTGCCCATGCCATAAATCCAAATTCGACCTTGCCGGGCGCGTCTACACAGGTGTACCGGCACCGACCAATCTGATCATTCCGCCGTACCGTTTCACCGATGATGAGCGCGTACTCATCGGCATGGAACCCGAAGGAGTCGTTTAAGCATGGCCAAGCCCGCGAGTAGTCTTTCCCGCAGTGCCGGGGCGCTCGGAAACTGGATCGACCAGCGCATCCCGGTATCATCGTTCTGGAAAGCGCATATCAGTGAGTACTATGCGCCGAAGAACTTCAACTTCTTTTACTTTTTTGGCTCGCTCGCCCTGTTGATGCTGGTCAACCAGATCGTCACGGGCATTTTCCTGACGATGCATTACAAGCCCGACGCGGAAATGGCGTTTTCTTCGGTCGAGTACATCATGCGCGACGTTGAATGGGGCTGGTTGATTCGCTACATGCATTCCACCGGCGCTTCGTTCTTTTTCGTCGTTGTTTACCTGCACATGTTCCGTGCCCTGATGTACGGCTCGTACAAGTCGCCGCGCGAGCTGGTCTGGATTCTTGGCGTTTTGATCTACCTTGTGCTGATGGCCGAGGCCTTCATGGGCTATGTTCTGCCATGGGGACAGATGTCGTATTGGGGTGCACAGGTCATCATTTCGCTGTTCGGGGCCATACCCGTTGTCGGCGACGCGTTGGTCGAGTGGATTCGCGGCGACTTTTTTGTTTCCGACGCGACGCTGAATCGTTTCTTCGCGCTGCATGTCATCGCACTGCCGCTGGCGCTGCTGGGATTGGTCGTGCTTCACCTTGCCGCATTGCACGAGGTCGGATCGAATAATCCCGACGGTATCGAGGTCAAGAAAAACAAGGATGCCCAAGGCCGACCGCTCGACGGAATCCCGTTCCACCCGTACTATACGGTCAAGGATATTTTTGGAGTCGGCGTGTTCCTGACGCTGTTTGCATTCGTGATTTTTTACGCACCGGAATTCGGCGGCCTGTTCCTTGAGCCAGATAATTTCAACCCGGCTGATCCGCTGGTGACGCCGGAGCACATCGTACCGGTCTGGTATTTCACGCCGTATTACGCAATCCTGCGAGCCGTGCCGGACAAGCTGGCCGGCGTGATCCTGATGGGATTGGCGATCATGGTGCTGTTCATCGTGCCCTGGCTGGATCGCTCGCGGGTCAAGTCGATCCGCTACAAGGGCTGGGGCAGCAGGATTCTGTTGGCGGTGTTTACTGTTACCTTCATTCGCCTCGGCATGCTGGGTATGAGCGAGGGCACTTATATACAGACGCTTGAATCGCGTTTCTGGACATTCGCCTACTTTGCATTTTTTATTCTGCTGCCATTTATAACCAAGTATGAGAAAACCAGGCCGGAACCTGAGCGGGTGACAAAATGATGCGAATTTTTTTGACCATTTCGATGCTATGGCTGGCGATGCCCGCATGGGCCGCCGGAGGAGATAATGAATACATCGAACAGTCCGGTGCCAATGTCGAAAACCTGGCGTCGCTTCAGCGCGGTGCCGCGACTTTTGCCAACTACTGCAACTCGTGTCATTCGGCCCAGTACATGCGTTATCAGCGTTTGGCTCAGGATCTGGAGCTGACCGAAGCGCAAGTAGAGGAGTTTTTGATCTTCGGCGATCGCGAGTTGACCGATTACATGAAAGCGGCAATGCCCGGAGAATCGAAGGATTGGTTTGGCGTGGTGCCGCCCGATCTGACGCTAACGGCCCGTTCGCGCGGCGGCGACTGGATCTATTCATTCCTCAAAAGTTTTTATATGACCGAGGAAGGCTGGAACAATACGGTCCTGGAAAACGCCTCGATGCCACATGTTCTATGGGAGCTTCAAGGTATTCAGCGGCCGATTCTCGAAACCTGGACGGATGACAGTGGAGAGGAACACACGCGGATCGCGCAGTTCGAACTTGACCAGCCGGGAAAATTGAACGCCCGGGAGTACGAGCGGACGATTCGGGATCTGACGGCGTTCATGATCTACCTGGCCGAACCGGCCGTGCTCAAGCGTGAAAGTCTTGGCATCTGGGTGATTCTGTTCCTGGTGGTGTTTACATTCCTGGCCTACCTGTTGTACAAGGATTACTGGCAGGACGTCAGGAAGTGATCCCGACTCCATTCGCCAATGCCGGGAGCCACGCCTTATGATGACCATGTATTCGTCCGAGAATTGTCTCGACAGCCATCGCGTTCGAGTTGTTCTTGCTGAAAAAGGACTGAATGTAGAGATCATTCATATCGAGCAGGACCGCTCGGCAATCGGCGATCTGGCCGAATTAAGCCCGTACGGCGAACCGCCGACCCTGGTCGATCGAGACCTGGTCGTTTACGGCACCTGGGTGGTCACGGAATATCTTGATGAGCGCTATCCTCACCCGCCGCTGATGCCAATCGATCCGGTTTCGCGTTCGCGCCTCCGCCTGGCAATGTACAGAATCAATCGGGACTGGATCGAGAGCGGTCGGCTGATCGAGACGGCGACCGGCTCCAAGCGCGTGGCCGAGGCCCGAAAGCAGTTGCGCGACAGCATCATTGAGTCCGATCCGCTGTTTGGACTGTCGCCGTTTTTGCTCAACGACGAGTTAAGCCTGGTCGATTGCGCCTTATTGCCGTTGTTATGGCGGTTGCCGGCCTACGGCATCGAACTTCCAAAGTCGGCCATCCATTTAAATCGGTATATGGACCGCATGTTCAGCCGGGATGCCTTTTTGCGAAGTCTGACTGAAGCCGAGCGCGCCTGTAGAGAGGATGATGACTGATTTTCCGGCAAATATGAGTCCGAGCCGCCCCTACCTGTTGCGGGCACTACATGAATGGATCGTCGATAACGCAGCGACGCCGCAGATCGTGGTTGACGGAACCCATGCCGATGTTCAGGTTCCCGAGAATCTTCGCAGCACCGAAAAAATTGTGCTTAATCTGTCGCCCAGCGCGGTGTCGACCGCAAGAAAAAGCCCGGGGCGACAAAAAAACAAAGCGGCAAATCGTCGAAGCCCGACCTAAAAGTGATCAAGTAATGGTGGCCGTGCCGACCCGTTCGGGGCCCGCACAAAAATGACATTCAAGAGGCTTCGGATTTCGTTGCTGGTGCTGATCCTTGGTCTGGTTGTTCATGCGCAGATCAACGATCGGGCGCGGATCGCGAGTTGGGACGTGCCGCTTTTCGTTGCTGTATTTCCGATTGACGCCGACGGCCGACAACTGACGGCCCAAACCATCGAGCGATTGCGCCAGATCGATTTCGAGCCACTGTCCGAGGCCATGGCGCGCGAGGCCAGGCGCTACGGACTCCGCCTGGATCGACCCGTGTATATCGAGCTCGGACAGCAGATTGTCCAGCCGCCGCCGGACCCGCCGGCCGCCGGCGGTTTTTTCCAGCGTGCCTGGTGGGTTGCCCGGATGCGTTGGTGGCTATGGCGCTTCGACGACCAAGGCCTGGATCCTGATATCGTCGTGTTGGCCCGATACCATGATCCGCAACGCCATCCCGTCGTGCCGCATTCGGTCGGCGTGGAGAATCTTCGAGTCGCCATTGCCAATGTTTTTTCCGGTCGGGCACCGCATGGCGAGAACCTGGTTGTGATCCTGCACGAAATCCTGCACACCGTCGGTGCCCGGGACAAGTACCATCTGGCCAGTGGTCTGCCGGTTTTTCCGAATGGCTATGCCGAGCCGAAAAAAAGCCCTCTTTACCCGCAACAAATGGCCGAAATCATGGCTGGGCGAATCCCGTTATCACAAAGCCAGGCCGTGCAGGCCCCGGATCTCGATCGCATATTGATTGGCCCGCTGACCGCTGCCGAGCTCGGCTGGCGATAGGCACTCGGCGCATTTCATCGATTGTTAATAATTGCAGGGTAAGCTGGATCGCATTCTGTTCTAACCATAGGGTGTTGGCGTACAAATGAAAATTTCACAGTTGAATAGATCGCGTAGGCG
>JAIVHD010000212.1 GCA_020201235.1 Lysobacteraceae bacterium | reverse complement strand
GGCCTCGTCTTTCGCGGCCGCAGTTTCGGCCAGCGCAATCAGTGCGTTGGTCGTGCCGGCCATGGCCGAAACCACCACCGCCTGGCGTGGTTCTTCAAGCGAACTGAGCAAGCCACCAACGGTTGCGAACGCCGCAGGATCGGACAGGCTGCTGCCGCCGAATTTATGAATGATCCAATGCATGAGGAAATCAGGGATATCAGGTTTTGCGAATCATAGCGGATTGTAGCCGCGCGCGAGACCCCGTCCGAGCCCGATATAATGTGGAATCATCAGTACACCGGTCGGCAGCGGTCCGGCCTGGAATTCAGTGGCCTTCGTGGCGCCAACCCAGTGCGTGCGCCTGCTGTTCAAAGCGCTGATGGGTTTCTTCGATCCAAGCGTCACCGCCTTCAAGCTCGAAAAAGAACGGTGCCCGCCGCACTTCTTCCGGTGCGATCTGATCCATGCTGGATGCCTCATACAAGCGCCCGTTGAGCATGGTATAAGCCACGTTTTGGCTCTGCCGCAGATTTTCCAGCGGGTTTCCGCGGATGATCGCCAGATCGGCCAGTTTGCCGGGCTCGATGGATCCGATTTCGCGATCCATGCCAAAGTACCGGGCCCCATCGATGGTTGCGCCCCGCAGCGCTTCGAACGGACTGAAACCGCCCTGCTCCATCATCCAGAATTCCCAATGTGCTCCGAGACCAGCGAGCTGGCCATGCGCTCCGATGACCACCGCTACGCCCTGCTGATTGAGCTGTTTGGCCTCTTCGGCCACAAAAATGTGGTTGTAGTGCTCATCCGGTGCCCGCGGGCGTCGGATCGATCGAGGGTAAATGACTGATTTCGGGACAAAACCCATCAGGTGTTCGTTTTCCCAGACGCGGGTCTGGTCGTACCAATACTCCTCGCCCATCAGGCCACCGTAGGCGACCACAAAGGTTGGTGAGTAGACCACGTCGGTCTGGCGCCAGAGCTGATCGATATCGGAGTAAATCCGCTTGATTGAAAGACTGTGTTCGATGCCGGTATGGCCGTCGACAATCTGGGTCAGGTTTTGCTCCAGGCGCATGCCGCCTTCAGGCACGACGATCATGTCGAGCTCGCGGCCGGCCTTGAGCACTTGCTGACGCTGGTCGCGCCGCAGATAGTTATAGCTTTTGACTGATATTGCGCCTTGTTCCTTTTGCCGCCTGACGTGAAAAAGTGCATCTTCATAGCTGTTGACCCTGGCGGTCGCGCCCGGTGCAATGCCGGCATACAAAATCCGGCCGGTTGAAAAGATCCTCGGCGCCAGTGCTGCCCCCGTCCGCTGCATTTCGGCCATCGAAAAAATGGCCCAGTTATCGTTCGACGGGTCGTGAATGGTGGTCACGCCGAAGGCCAGATTGGCGTACTGCATCCAGTTCTGGCGCGGCTGGAGCTGCGCGTTGCTCATCGCCCCGTGGGCATGGGCATCGACGATACCCGGGATGATGGTATGACCGGAGAGATCGAACTGCTCATAATCGCCGGGGATTGGCAACTCATCGGCGGGCCCGATATCGAGGATGCGGTTACCCTCAACCAGGACCACGCCATTTTCGATGACTTCCTGCTGGTTGTAGGCGTCGCGCATGGTGACGATGCGGGCCCCGACCAGCGCAATCCGTCCGTCAGGCCGATCGGCGGGAACCGAAAAGCCAAGGTTCAGGCCTTCGGATTCGGGGTCAGGCAACACCTCAGGTGCGCCCTTCAGGAACGCGAAGGTGCCAGTCAGCTCGCGCTGGTACAGGCGGCTGCCGTACGAC
>JAIVHD010000211.1 GCA_020201235.1 Lysobacteraceae bacterium | reverse complement strand
ATGCAGCAGTGCGTGCAGCGCGGCCTCATCCACGAGGGCGTACTGCCGGGCGGGCTTGCCGTGCCGCGTCGCGCGCCGGCGCTGTACCGTCGCCTGCGCGAGCGGGCCCGGCGCGAGGATCTCGACAGCCTCGACTGGATCAACCTCTATGCACTGGCCGTTAACGAGGAAAATGCGGCCGCCGGACGGGTCGTGACGGCTCCGACCAACGGTGCTGCCGGGATTATTCCAGCGGTGTTGCACTACTACCGCCGCTTTGTCGAATCGGCCAGCGACGACGGCATCCTTGAGTTTTTACTGACCGCTGCCGCGATCGGCATCCTTTACAAGGAAAACGCTTCAATATCGGGTGCCGAGGTCGGCTGTCAGGGCGAAGTCGGGGTGGCCTGTTCGATGGCCGCAGCGGGCCTGGCCGCAGCCTTGGGCGGGTCCATGGAACAGGTCGAAAATGCCGCCGAAATCGGCATGGAACACAATCTGGGCCTGACCTGCGACCCGGTTGGCGGTCTGGTCCAGATCCCCTGTATTGAGCGCAACGCCATGGGCGCGGTCAAAGCGGTCAACGCCACCCGCATGGCCATGGCCGGCGACGGCAAGCATCGCGTGTCGCTGGATCGCGTCATCAAGACCATGCGCGATACCGGCCGCGACATGAAAAGCAAATATAAGGAAACCTCACGCGGCGGGCTGGCAGTCAATGTCATCGAATGCTAATCGGCGGCTATGGCGCAATCTACGCCGTGCCAGAGCATGGAACTGCCAATCCTCGAGCGTTGCAAAGATCGGGAATTCGATGCGCGTGGCCACAGCGCGAGCTCGGGTCATGAACGCGACCGAGCGCATCGACCCGCGCGGTCCGCCAGACCAAAGGCTTGACGACAGACGCGGCCGGGTCCTGTGGCGGCGGGCTCTCCATTGCATTAAAGCGGTGTTGCCGGCCGCTTTGATCGGCCTGACCGCATTCTGCCTCGGTGCCCCTGCTTTTGCCCAGAATATCTACATGTGGACCGACGAGGACGGCATCCAGCACTTCAGCGACCGCGAGCCGGAGGATGATCTGGAGGTTACCGTGCAGCGCGCCGTGGCCGAGCCCGAGGCCCCGGTGCACCTGACCAACATCGGCACCGAGCGAGAGCCCGAATGGGCGTTGCACAATCGCCTGCACGGTCCGGTCACCGTTCGGGTACGGCTGGACCAGGCTCGCAATGTCGTCAGCGACCCCGATCTCCCAGCGCTGGTCGAAGTCCCGGGCCAGGATTCCAAATCAATTGTGCTGGGCCCGCTGGACCCGCGCCTGGGCTGGGGCTACCGCATCGAGATGAGTTCGGTACCCGGCTTGGTCAATGCCGTCCACGATCCGGATTTTCAATACCAGGCTCCAATCCCGAAAAACATCACGCTCCGGATCGGCCAGGGATTCAATGGGCGTTTCACACACCAGCAACCGCACAGTCGCTACGCGGTCGACATCCCGTTGGCCGTCGGCACGCCGATCCTGGCCGCGCGCGCCGGCCGCGTGATGGACGTCGAGCGCTACTTTCACCAGAACGGACAGGACCGCGAACGCCATGGCCCGCGCGCCAACTACGTGCGCATCGTACACACAGACGG
Source organism: Lysobacteraceae bacterium (assembly GCA_020201235.1). Lineage (GTDB taxonomy): Bacteria > Pseudomonadota > Gammaproteobacteria > Xanthomonadales > Wenzhouxiangellaceae. The sequence goes on along the minus strand of JAIVHD010000211.1, from coordinate 1,445 downwards.
CAGCATGGCGGTTTACGCCCACCTCGACTACGATGCCGTCCTTGTTCGTCCCGGTCAGCAGGTCGAGGCCGGCACGACCATCGCCCGATCCGGCAACACCGGTTTTTCGACTGGCCCGCACCTGCATTTCGCCAACCGACTTTCGGACGGCACCGGTTGGCGACGAGTGTCGGAAACGCAATTTCGGTACAATCAGGCGTTTACTCTGCGACTTCAAGCCGTGCCCGATCAGACCCAGGAAATCAACCGCCGCGCCACCTTTGCAATCATTTCGCACCCGGACGCCGGCAAAACGACGCTGACCGAAAAATTTCTGCTGTTCGGCGGCGCGATCCAGCTGGCCGGCTCGGTCAAGGCGCGCAAGGCTTCGCGCCACGCGACTTCGGACTGGATGGAAATGGAAAAGGAGCGTGGCATCTCCATCACCTCCTCGGTGATGCAGTTCCCGTACCACGACCACATCGTCAATCTGCTCGACACCCCGGGTCATGCGGACTTTTCCGAAGACACCTATCGGGTGTTGACAGCCGTGGATTCCGCGCTGATGGTGATCGACTGCGCCAAAGGCGTCGAGGAACGGACGATCAAGCTGATGGACGTCTGTCGACTGCGCGATACGCCGATCTTCACCTTCATCAACAAGCTCGACCGCGAGGGCAGAGAGCCGATCGAACTACTCGACGAGGTCGAGGAGGTGCTCGGCATCGAGTGTGCACCGATTACCTGGCCGGTCGGCATGGGCCGCCGTCTCCGGGGCATTTATCACATGCTCCGGGATGAAATCCATCTGTACGAATCGGGCAGGAATTACCTGCGCCAGGAGCCAAGGGTGATCTCCGGCCTGGCCAGTGCCGAGGCCGAGATCGAGCTCGGTGATATGGCTGCGGAACTGCGCGATGAAATCGAACTGGTCAAAGGCGCAAGTCACGAGTTCGACCCCGAGCGCTATCTGGCCGGCGACCAGACCCCGGTTTTCTTCGGCTCGGCGCTGAACAATTTCGGCATCATTCCACTGCTCGACGAATTCGTCGACTACGCACCCAAGCCGCAGCCGCGACCCACGCTCGGCCGCAACGTACTGCCCGAAGAGCCCAGGATGACCGGTTTCGTGTTCAAGGTTCAAGCCAACATGGACCCGGCCCATCGCGATCGGATGGCCTTCATGCGAATCTGTTCCGGCGTATTCACCAAAGGCATGAAGCTTCACCACGTGCGCCTCGGCAAGGAGCAGCGCACGCACGGCGCGCTGACTTTTATGGCCGACGAGCGCGTCGAGGCCGAACAGGCTTTTCCCGGCGATATCGTCGGCTTGCACAACCACGGCACGATTGGCATCGGCGACACCTTCACCGAGGGCGAGGACCTGCAATTCTCCGGTATCCCGAGTTTTGCACCGGAGCTTTTTCGGCGGGTCCGGCTGCGCGACCCGCTCAAGCTCAAGGCGC
>JAIVHD010000210.1 GCA_020201235.1 Lysobacteraceae bacterium | reverse complement strand
GGCCAGCACGGTCCGCGTGGCGGTGACCTCAACGGGCTCCAGCTCGACGGTCTGGGCCTGCAGGGCCAGCCCTGGGACCAACGCCAGCAGGTACAAGCTACGACACGGGTGTGGCGGGTTACGCATGCGCTCGGTACAGCCAAATTCAGGAAACAAACGACCGTTGAGTGTACCGCGACGCGGAGACACCGTCGGGCAATATCACGAGCAATAAACTTGCTTTATTCACCACCTCACTAAAAATGCGCGTCTCAAACGCTTACAATGATTGGCTACCCGGCTAATTCCATTTCCGCATGACCCTGCTGCTGTTCTATTTGTCTCTTGCCATCGGCGTTTCGTTCCTGTGCTCGATTCTTGAAGCCGTGCTGCTGTCGGTCACGCCGGCGCATATCGCCGTGATGAACGAACGCGGCGCTAAATCCGGAAAGCTGCTGCGCACGCTCAAGCGCGATATCGATCGCCCACTTTCGGCCATCCTCAGCCTGAACACCATCGCGCATACCTTCGGCGCGGCCGGCGTGGGTGCCCAGGCGCTGCTGGTGTTCGGCAGCGCCTGGGTCACGGTGAGCTCAGCGCTGGTCACGCTGGCCATCCTGATCTTTTCCGAGATCATTCCAAAGACCCTTGGCGCGACCTACTGGAAGCAGCTTTCGCCGTTCACGGCCTATTCCTGCCGGGTGTTGATCATCCTGATGTGGCCACTTGTGACGCTGTCCAAATTTGTTACCCGCCTTCTGGCCAGGGGCACTCGCCCGCCCAGCATCAGCCGCGAAGAATTTCATGCGCTGGCCCAGATCGGCACGCGCGAAGGCGTTTTCGAGGAGGAAGAATCCAACATCTTTCTGAACCTGATCCGGTTCAGCGCAATCCGCGTTCAAGACATCATGACGCCGCGTGTGGTCGTCAAAAAATTCCAGCACGACACAACGCTGGGAGAACTGATCCAGAGATCGGGCGAGCTGGTGTTTTCGCGCTACCCGGTCTACGGCGAAAGCGACGAGGACATCAGCGGTTATGTGCTCAAGGCCGACATGATGCTGGAACTGGTCAACGGAAAGCGCGACCTTCAATTAAAGGATCTCAAGCGCGAGGTGTTATTCGTGCCCGAGTTCATCTCGCTGCGCGTGTTGTTCAGCCAGTTACTGGCCGAGCAGGAACACTTTGCCGTGGTGGTCGACGAGTACGGCGGTCTTTCGGGTGTCGTCACGATGGAAGATGTTCTGGAGACGCTGCTGGGCATCGAAATCGTCGACGAAAGCGATGCTATCGAGGATTTGCGCAAGGCCGCGCGCGACAAGTGGACGCGCCGTGCGCGTAAGCTGGGCCTGGAACTGCCCGAAACCGCGCCGGAGCCGGAGCCGCAGCGGGCGGCAAAAGACCCCGAATAGCCGACCAGGCAAAACGCTCTTGACACTGAGTCTGGCGGCTCCGCATTGGCCCGTATAAAACTCCACGCCGGTTGACAACATTGCGCGCAGCCCCCGGACATGCGCGCCGCCGGGCGCCCCGCTGCCGGCATCGATGTAACCTTGGGGAAGGCGGTTTCCGCGAGCCGGCCTGCATTGACAAACCCGTGTGCGCGTGTTATCCGTACAGACTTGCCAATCAAAAGCAAGCGATCGCTCGAATGAAAAAATCAGGTCCGGGAAGACCGGAAGACCCATCCAAGCGCCGGGAGATTCTGAACGCCGGGCGCGCATTGATGTTTGAATTCGGCCCCTCGGCCGTCACTATGGAAGCGGTCGCGCGCATGCCGGGGTCGCCAAACCAACATTGTATCGGCGCTTTCCGAATCGGGATGCGCTTGTTGCCGAAATTGCCGGCAACGTAGCCGAATCGATGGCCGCGCATTTTCGCATCATACCCGGAAGTGCAGATGACCTTCGGCAGGCCTTGATCAAGTTCGGCAGTCGTTTCTCAACGTTCCTGTCCGGTCATGAACACAAACGATATATCCATGCACTGGGTGCTGCGGGTAGAATCGCGCAGTCCACACGCGAGGCAATTTATCGGAGCGGGCCTCTCAGCGCCCGCGACCAACTGGCCGCATGGTTTGCGCAGCTTGACCAGCGAAATCTGCTTAATTGCCGCAATGCCGAGTACAGCGCCGATCAGTTTCTCGGGATGCTGATGGGCATGGATTTGATTCGAACGCTCTATCACGTGGCTCATTCGCGCGATGCGAAGGCCAATGCCAGGCGCGTCAACCTGGTCGTCGATGACTTTCTCGCTCTGCACCGGGTTAACGACTGAGATCAGAAGGATAGCCCGACACGCAATCGACCAGAAAACGCAGACCGGGATGGGTCAGATAATGCGCCAGCCAGGGACCCGCCGCAACCAGGATGCCCGTCAGCACCAGCACACCGGCAGCCGTAGCTCGCACCAAAGGTGCCCGAATCCGCCCGCGCAGCCGGAGCAGTACCAGGCCGCCACCAAGCAGCAACGGCAGTGTGCCGAGGCCAAAGCCCAGAACCATGGCGCTGGCCGCAAGTGGGTCCGCTAACAGCCAGGCTGCGGCCAGTACGCTATACAGCAGGCCGCACGGCAAGAGCCCCCAAAGCAGGCCGAGAGCAACCGCCTTTTCGCCACGATCTGCCGGCAACAGGCGGTGAAAAAGCGGCATGACCCGGCGCGTCAGCGGTTGCGCCAATTCGCCGAAATAATCGCGCAACAGGCCGGGCAAGGCCACATAAAATGCGATCAACACCAGCAGGCCGCCCAGAGCGATGCGCATGACTGGCGCGGCCGAGCCCGGCAGCAGGCGCTCCGGCAGCATGCCAAGCGCCGTCAACGCCAGGCCGAGCAGCAAATAACTGGTCAAGCGACCGACATGAAACCCGGCCGCCAGCCGATCGCGCCCGCGCGGCACCTGGCCGTGCAGCACGGCCATGATGCCGCCGCACATCGCAACGCAGTGCGGCGATCCGAACAAGCCGGCCAGAAAGCCGGTCAACAGGGCGGCACCGAAGGTCATGCCCGCGCCGGTCCGTGCTTCCCAATCGGCGGGCGTTCAGCACCACGCCCAGCGAACTCGCCGACATGCCGATCGCCGCGGCCCAAGGCGGTATCAGGCCGGCTGCGGCCAGCGGCAGGCCGAGCAGGTTATAGGCCAGTGCCCAACCAAGATTCTGGCGAATGATCCGCCGCACGCGCGGCGCTTGCCGAAACAGCAGCGCCAGCGGTCCCAGGCTTTGGCCGGTGGCGATCAGGTCGGCCTGGGTGCCGGCAATTGCCGCACCTTCGGCCAGAGCAATCGAGAGATCGGCACCGGCCAGTACCGGAGCATCGTTGATTCCGTCTCCAATCATCGCAACGATTGCGCCATTTTTTTGCAGTTCGGCAACCAGCGCCAGCTTGTCATCCGGCTTGAGGCCGGCTCGGAAATGATCAATGCCCAGGCTGGCCGCCATTGAGCGCACGCTGGCGACGCGATCTCCCGAGGCCAAAATGATGTGAAGATCCCGCTCGCGCAGTTCCGTTAGCAAGTCGTGGACGCCGTCGCGCAGGCGGCTGTCGATCCGGATCAAGGCATGTCTTCCCGGCCCGCGCCCGGCCAGCGCAACCCAAAGTCCGGTTCCGGGCAGGTCGAGTTTCTGCCCGCTTTCAGCCGCGACCCAATCCGGATGACCGATCCAGAATAACTCGCCTTCGATCATGCCGCACACGCCGGCACTGGCAACCGTTCGACCGGCTTTGACCGCGAGGCCCTGGGGCAATGACCAGCATCGCCAGCACGACCGGAATGACGCGATCCGGGTCAAGCTGCCACCAGGCGACTGCCGCAACGGCTGTCGAGACCAGGATCAGGCCGATAAACCAGCCCGCCGCCCGATCGGCAAGACGCGCCAGACGGGGCCTTTTTCGTCGCGCCTCGCTGAGCAGTTCGACGATGCCCGACAACACCGTCGATTGCCCGACGGCCTTGACCCGGACCGTCAGCGAGCCATCCCGCACCAGGCTGCCGGCCAGCACCGAATCGCCCGCCAGGCGTGGTCGCGGTTCGGATTCGCCCGTAAGCAGTGACTCGTCGACCCGTCCCCGGCCTTCGATAACCTGACCGTCGGCCGGCACGACATCGCCGTCGGCCACCAGCACACAGTCACCGCTGCGCAGCTCGACCAGCCCGACCTGCTCACTTCCGATCTCGGTGATGCGCCGTGCCTGGGCCGGCAAGGCGCGCGCCAGCGCACTATGCACCGCACCCGAGCGCTGGCGAGCGAGCATGACCGCAAAGCGCCCGAGCAGCAGAAAAAAGATGAACATCACCACCGAGTCGAAATACACCTCGCCCTGGCCGGACAAGGTCATGGCAACGCTCGAAAACAGGGCCAGCAGTATCGCCGCGGCAACCGGCACATCCAGCCCAAGATGTCGCTCGGACAAATGCGCAATGGCCGAGCGATAGAACGGCTGACCGGCATACAGCGCCACCGGAACCGCCACCAGCATGCTGATCAGTTTAAAAAAGTGCTCGGTTTCGGCCTCCATGCCCTGGAATGCGCCAATGTAATTGGCCAGCGCGTAGCTCATGACCTGCATCATGCCGAGACCGGCGACAATCAAATAGCGCTGCATTCTGCGGCGTTCGTTGCGATCGCGGTCGAGGCCGGCATCCGGCGCGTCGAGATGCGGCGGATAGCCGATATCAGCCAGTGCCGAGGCCAGCCGCGACAACGGCGTGGCGGCCGGATCGAAAGACAATCGAAGGCGACCGTCGCCAACGTCCAGGCGACTCTCGGCGACGCCGGGAAACTGGCCGAGGTAGCGCTGGACAAGCCAGGCGCAGGCCGCGCAATGCACGTTTTCCAGCACCAGCACAATGCCCAATCGGTGCGGGTCTTCGCGCCGGGCGTAAAAATCAATCACCGCGTCCCGATCCCAGGCCGCAAAGCGTCCAGCATCGATCTGCGCTGACTCCGGGCGCTGCGGCAGCGCGTCGCGAAAATCGTAATAGCGATTGAGCCCCGCCGAATGGATCAGCGACGCGACCGCCCGGCAACCGGCACAGCACATCTCGCGCCGCTGGCCACTGATCTCGACGGCAAGCTCGGTGCCCTCGGGCACGGTCTGGCCGCAGTGGAAACAGGTACGAGCGACAGCCGACGCGGTTTGCCCGGCATCGGCCATCACCAGCTCGACCAGCGGCACCTCGATCGGCGCTGCCGCGGGTGTCCGGGCATCAGGATCACCGCGCCCGGCAAAAGACCACGCGTCACAAGAAGCCGGCTTGCGGGTGCTTGTCATCAGAGCCTTTCCGGCACAAGATCGACCGTCCAAGGACCTTCGCTGTGTCGGTACGATGAAGAAATCCACCAGCTTTGCTCGAAATCCGAGACGATCAGCTTACCGC
>JAIVHD010000247.1 GCA_020201235.1 Lysobacteraceae bacterium | reverse complement strand
GGTCAATGAGCGATTGCCGGTGAGCCTCTCCGGAATTGGCAAACCAGAGCCGCTCAAGTTGGGCGTGCTCGCCGACCGGCTTGGCTTGATTCTGCACGGTGATCCCGACATTTGCATTGAATCGGCCGCAACGCTGCGCGATGCCCGCCCCGGGCAGATTTCTTTCCTGGCCAATCCCGCTTACGCCGACGCGCTGACCAGGACCGCAGCGTCGGCAGTCATCGTTTCCGATTCTGCGCGCCAGCGCTGCCGATGCGCCGCACTGGTGGCCGAGCACCCTTACGCGGCATGGGCGCGGCTGCTCGAGTGCCTGTATCCACAGCTTCCGGTGCGCCCGGGAATTGCCGTCAATGCCTCTGTTGACGAGTCGGCGCGCATCGATGCGGCCGCCGAGATCGGGCCCTTGTGCCGCATCGGCGCAGATGTCCGCATTGGCGCCGGCGTTGTTGTGGGACCGGGCTGCGTGGTCGGGGACGGGGTTTCGATCGGTCGTGATTGCCGGCTGGGCGGAAACGTCGTTGTAGGCGGCGGGGCCTGTCTTGGAGAGCGCGTGTTGATACACCCCGGGGCGGTGATTGGTGCCGATGGCTTCGGCATGGCGATGCTCGACGGGCGCTGGCTTAAGGTGGCCCAGATCGGCTCGGTCCGGATCGGCGACGATTGCGAAATTGGTGCCAATACCACAATCGATCGAGGCGCCATCGGCGATACGGTGCTGGGGCGAGACGTTCGAATCGACAACCAGGTTCAAATCGCCCACAACGTCCAGATCGGCGATCACAGCGCGATTGCCGGCTGTGTCGGTATCGCAGGTTCCACCCGGATCGGCCGTTATTGTATGATCGCCGGCGCATCCGGCATCGGCGGCCATCTCGAAATTTGCGATCATGTCGTCATTACAGCGATGAGCACCGTGCTCGATTCGATTCGCGAACCCGGGCACTACGGATCGGCGATACCGGCGCGCCCGTTACGCGCCTGGCAGAGAATTTTGGTCCGTTTGTCGCGGATCGATCAGTTGTTCAAATCCGGCTTGCACAGGAGCCACCAAGCCAAGGAACTGAAGCCAGATGAATGAGTCTCGTAAAGTCGATATCGAACACATCTTTCGCCTGTTGCCACACCGATATCCGTTTTTGCTGGTGGACCGCGTGCTGGATTGGTCGCTGGGCAGTCCGCCCGCGATTCATGCGATCAAGAACGTGACCATCAACGAGCCTTTTTTTCAAGGGCATTTCCCGGGCCATCCGGTCATGCCCGGCGTGCTGATTCTCGAGGCCATGGCGCAGGCCGCCGGCTGCCTGGCGCACCTGGCGCGCGAGCAGTCCGGCGCGCGCGAGCAACTTTTTTACCTGGTCAAGATCGACAAGGCCCGGTTCAAGCAGACCGTGGTTCCAGGCGACCAGCTGCATTTCCATGTCCAGCAGAAGCGCATGGTGCGCGGCATGCGCTTGTATACGGCCGAGGCCCGGGTGGCTGATCGCGTAGTGGCCAGCTGCGAAATGCTGTGCGCGGCGCGACCCGATTCCAAATGATCCATTCGACTGCGGTCATTGGCCAAGGCGCGCGCATCGCCGAAGGCGTCGAGATCGGCCCCTATGCCATCATCGGCGAACAGGTCGAGCTTGCCCGCGGCTGTTGCATCGGTGCTCATGCAGTCATTACCGGGCGCACCCGGATCGGCGAAAATTGCCGGATTTTTCAGTTTGCCTCCATTGGTGAGGAGCCCCAGGACAAGAAATACGCCGGCGAGGACAGTGCGCTGGAGATCGGCCGCGACAACACCATTCGGGAATACGTCACGATCAATCGCGGTACCCGCGACGGTGGCGGCGTCACGCGGCTGGGAGACAGCAACTGGTTGATGGCCTATTCGCACATCGCCCACGATTGCCGGGTCGGTTCGCATTGTACGATGGCCAACGGAACCACACTTGCCGGGCATGTGGTGGTCGGCAATCATGTGACCTTCGCCGGGTTCTCCGGTGCGCATCAGTTCTGCACCATTGGCGCGTACGCGTTTCTGGGCATGTACGGCGGGGTCGCCCAGGATGTGCCGGCCTACGTGATGATTTCCGGGCGGCCGCCGAGGCCGCGCGGGATCAATACCGAAGGTCTCAAGCGGCATGGTTTTAGTGCCGATCAGATTCGAAACATTCGAGAAGCCTACCGAATCATCTATAGACGCGGCAGGTCGCGCGATCAGGCCCTGGAAACGTTGCGTGACCGGGCTGGATTGCAGCCCGAGCTGGAGTTGTTAATCGATAGCATCGAGGCCGGCAGCCGCGGCCTGATCCGGTGACGGCCAGGCTGGCTCTGGCGGCCGGCGAGCTTTCTGGCGATCGGCTGGGTGCAAGCCTGGCCAGCGCGCTGTATCAGCGTGATGTCGATGTTTTCCTGTCCGGCCTGACCGGTCCGGCCATGATCGAGGCCGGGGTCGAGAGCATGGCCTCGATCGACGAGCTCGGCGTCATGGGGCTGTTTGAGGTCGTGTCCCATCTGCCGCGCCTGATGCGACTGCGGCGTGGGCTTCGCGACCGCATCCTGCGCGGCGGGTTCGACGCTTTCGTCGGCATCGACTCGCCGGATTTCAATCTCGGCCTGGCCCGTTCGCTGCGGCGCGCCGGCGTGCCCTCGATTCAATGCGTGGCGCCGTCGGTATGGGCCTGGAGGCGCTACCGCATTCCAAAGATCGCGCGATCCTGGCAGCGGCCGATGTTGCTCTGACCGCATCCGGTACAGTCACGCTGGAGGCCCTGCTGACGAAAACGCCGATGGTCGTGTTTTATCATCTGGCACCGGCCACCTACCACCTGGCCCGAGCGTTGCGGCTGGTCAAATCGCGCTGGATTTCACTGCCCAATGTACTGGCTGGCCGGTCACTGGTTCCCGAGCGCATCCAGCGCCAGGCAAGCGCCGAAGCACTGACCACAGACCTTCTTGCCTGGCTGGAGGACAGCGCCCGACGCGCCGAATTCCGCGAGCAGGCCAGCCGGATTCATGAGATTCTGGCGTGTGACGCGGCTGCAAACGCTGCGGGTCACATCCTCAACTGCATCGACGCGCATCGAGCCACAGCGCGGTGAGCCCACCTTGTCCACCGCCTGCGGCAAGCCGACGCACGCAAGCCAGGAGCCTGTCGAATTTAACGCTGATCGACTGCGGAAAAGCCGGATTGGGCCAGATTTACCGCTCTTTTTCGTTAAATAGGCCGACTAGCCCGCGACCTGATCGTCGAAATTGCCCGCATCCATTCACCCGGGGTTAAAGTTGCAATGAAACGGGGCGGCAGCCTATACTGGCCGGGCGTGAGGGAGAGCAGTTGGATTGAGGTATTTGTTCATGAGGTTCGCGAGGCGCTAGAGCCACTAATTTACCATCCGTGCGTAGCCTGACGGTCGCGCCGCAAGATGGATGTGGGAGGGTGCCGGGCAAATTTCGAATGGTCCCGGCCGGGTGCCAGGTTGGTGTCCGTAGAGTCTGCCCGGGCCGTCCGTGGTTTTCTCAAGACAAAACAACAGCCTGTCCAGGCACGCAGCAAGTCCGCTCCTTGGCGGAGTGGTGAAACCTAAAACAATTGAAGAGGAGGAACGTAATGCGTAAATTGATTGCAATCGGACTGATTGCGCTGCTTTGCAGCGGCACTGTGTTTGCCAATACCGGCGTTGCCTTTGTTCACGGCACCAGTGAACAGACCGACGCACTAAACGATTACTGGAAGCCGGAGTTTGTCAATTCGGTTCGCCAGGGCCTGCCCAACTCGGCGAACTTCGTGGTCGTGAATTGCGATTTTTCGCAATTCATGTGGACTGCGGATGCGGCCGGATGCCTGGCCGGCACCCTGAGCAACTTTATTACCAGCCGCAACATCACCGATCTGGTTGTCATCACGCATTCGAACGGCAGCAACGTGATGCGCTGGATCCTGTCGAATCCGACCTGGGACAGCCGCTATCCGCTGATCATCGACCGAATTCGCTGGGTCAACGCGGTTGCCGCCTCGTCGCTGGGAACCCCGCTGGCCAATGCGGTCATGCAAGGGACGGTGTTTGAGTCGATTCTGGGCTGGATTCTCGGCTTTCAAAATGATGCCGTGCGCATGCAGCAGACCTCGTGGATGGCCTTCTATAACGCCAACTGGCTGCTCGGCACGGCCGCACGCCCGGCGCTTCCGGTGGGTTTTTGGAATGTTGTCGGCACCGACGTAAGTTCATTCATTTTTAACCAGTCCGGCTTGTGCGGTGGTCTTCAGTTTCAGGTTGCGCTTGAAATTACCCAGGCCTGGTTGGACAACTGCTCCGACGGATTTCTCGAGTGCACCAGCCAAAACGGTGCCGGCAGTTTATGGTTTGTCGATACCTGGGCTACGAACCGCGGCCGCGTGTTGTCGCATCACCAGTCGCGCCGGGCTTGTCACGACCTCGACGTCATCCTGCGCAACGATCTTTGAAGGAGTTGACCATGTTGAAGAAAATGAATCTTACGATTGCCGCGCTGGCCATGCTGTTCGCCGGGCAGGCTGTAGCCCAGTCCGAAATGCTGTTGCCGCCGGTTGCGGGCGATCTGGTCGCAAACCAGCTCAGCCGTTCGTTCCAAGACACACAATGGCCGAGCCGCCACACCGAATTGGCCCGCGTTTCCTATCAGCGCTCACTGGTCAACGTCAAACGTCCGACCAAAACCGGTTTGGGTGGGCTCGCCGGCCTGGTGGACGATTCGACCGTGCCGCTGTCGGATTCGACGCTGGTTAGTGAATCGCGCCAGTATTTCGTCGATGCCAGCGGTCAGTCGCTGGCCGAAGGAATCGAATTGCCGCTTTCCGCGCCCGGGGCGATCATTCGTATTTCCACATCCGACACGACCGGTGCGCTGTCATTGGATCGGCTTCGCTTGAGCATCGACGGCGCGGTCGTGCAGGCCCGGAAGATTGTCGAACGCACAGTCGATGGCCATTCGCTGAAAGCCGCAGGCCTGTCGGTTCCGACCAACACCCTGGCGTTCCGGCTCGGGCGTGAGGCCGGTGCCGGAATTCTGGGGCTGAGCGTCGATGGCTTGACACCGCAGCAACCGGCACTGGTGCAGGTGTTCGAGCCCAACAGCCCCTGGGTTGCACGCCTGCGCGTAAACAGCCAGCGATTCCTGGCTGGCCAGCCCATCAAGGCGCATCTTTCGATTCAATCAAGCAGCGGTGGCACGATCGTGCCGGCCACGGCCAGTGCGGTGCTGACATCGCCCTCGCTGGACCAGCGGCAGCCGCTGCAGGCGTCGAACGAACGGTCCGGGTCATGGCAGATTACGGCCCCGGAACGGATCCAGGCCGAGCCCGGGCTGTATCAGGTCAACGCGCATGCCGAGGCCGAAATTGACGGCATCGTGGTTCGACGCGATCTCGGGCACGCCGTCGCGATTGCACCGCCCACGGCACGCTTTGGCTCGACGGTATCCATGGTGCGCGGCAAGGATCAGAGCCTGAGTCTGGAATTTCCGGTCGAAGCCACGATCAGCGGGCGTTATCAAGTTGGCGCGACCTTGTACGCCACAGACAAGCGCGGCCGTCTGGCGGCCGTGGCGACGGCCGAAACCGCCAGCGTGTTACCGGCTGCGGGCGCGAGCCTGAAACTCGATTTCGATCTCAACGCGCCCGGTCTTGAAGGCTACGGTGCACCGTTTGAAATTCGTGATCTGGTGCTGCGCGACCAGGGCCGAATGCTGATTCTTGAACAGCGTCAGCGCGCGCTGGTACTGGACTGAGCCCGCTCAGCCGGTCGTAAAATGCGCGGGCGGCGGGCCTTCCGCCGTCTGCGTTTCGACATTCTGTACGCGAGCCTGCGGCGGCCCGAACTCTAACCATTGTCCGAGCGTGTCCAGCGCACCGACCTCGCCACAGGCAAGCACTTCGACGCGGCCATCGTCGAGATTCAGCGCGTGCCCGGTCAAGCCCAGACGTTCGGCTTGCTGGCGGGTTGCATCACGAAAGAACACACCCTGGACTTTGCCGTAGATCCAGAATTTTCGACATTCGCTCATGACCAAGCTCTCGTTGCGTGATGTACCTGGCTGGCGATCGCGGCCCGAGCACCGGCTCAGGAATTTTCCTCGATCCAGGTCTTGATGGTTTCGCTGGTGATCGGCCCGATCCAGGTTTCAACCAGTTCGCCGCCGGGGTTGACCAGAAAGCTGGTCGGCAACGCGCGCGGCGCGCCCAGTGCTTCCGGCGGTTGGTAGACATCGACCAGCAGAATCGGGTAGCTGGCCGGGTAGTCGATCAGAAATTCCTCAAACACCGAAACTTCGGTGTCTTCAAACGCCAGGCCCAGCACCGTGATGTCGTCGCGGCTATCGTGCAATTCGGAAAAATCCGGGATCTCCTTGCGACATGGCGCACACCAGGTGGCCCAGTAATTAATCACCACCCATTGGTCGCGCCAGTCGCTGAGCTTGCGCAGGCTGCCGTCAAGCGCCTTCAGTTCGAAGTCGATGGTGTTTGCTTTGCCGCCACCCTCGGCGTGATCCGAAACCGTGGCTGCGACCGAATCGATCGGGCCGCTGCTTGCGACATCGTCGCCGGCGTCGGCGCAACCGGTTGTGGTCAGCAGTCCGGCCAGGCAAAGGCTACTCAAAAGGGTCTTCGACGAGGACGGTAAACAGCACGAAAAAGACCGGATATTTTTACAATTCAAGGTCGTACTCCAGAGGCGGATTTGGGCAATTAATACCAGCATTTTATCGCGGATGGCGAGTCGATCGTGGACCCGCGAAAAGGGCAGTCTATGGATGCTGCAAGCCTTGTCATGTGATCGGCCCGGACGGACCGGATTTGATAAACGACTTTAGCGGTTTGTCCAGAAGCGGACCGGCCACCTCGCTGATTTCGTGCACGGCCGCGATCAGCGCCTGGTCCGGCCCGCCTTGCTCGGGCAGTTCCAGCTTCTCGCCGACCGGCAACACGAATCGCATGCTGCGGTACAGGTCGCCGAGCGTGTGCTCGGCCAGGTCGGCTCCAAGATACCAGTCGCCGCGCTCGTCGCTGTGGATAAATCCCGCCTCGATCAGGCCGGAAAACAGATCGCTCAGGTCATCATCGGTGGCCGCGGTTTCCATATCGCGCAGTTTCTTGGCCGGTATTCCGCCGCCATGTTGCTGCTGCGCGCGCCACAGGTGACCCAGCACGCGGAGGCACAGAAACAGATTGTGGCGCGGATCCCAGCGCGCCTTGGAACGATGATAGTTAAAGGTCGTCAGGGCCGCCGACAGGCTCGCACCGAGCAGGATGACGACCCACGAAACAAAGATCCAGATTAAGAAGATCGGGATGGCCGCAATGGCACCGTAAAGTTTCTGGTAGGTCGGGAAATTGCTGACATAAACGACGAAGCCGCGCTTGGAGAGCTCAAACGCCAGGGTTGAAAGAAACGCGCCGGTCAAAGCATGGTGCCAGCGCACGTTGCGATTTGGCACAACCATAAAAACCAGCGTAAACGCGACCAGCGTAACAACAAAAGGCGTCATAAGCAGCAACAGCGAGCGTAGCGTGCTTTGCGCAAACTCCGGTGCCAGCAGTGGCAGCGCCGCCACGTAGGAGGTCAGGCCCAGGCTCGCGCCCAGCAGCAATGGACCCAGCGTCAGTGCGGCCCAGTAGACGACCAGACGATTGGCCGGCTGGCGCGCCTGGGTCACCCGCCAGATCCGGTTCAGCGATTTTTCGATGGTCGACATCAGGATGATGGCGGTAATCACGAGAAACAGCGTGCCGGTGCCGGTCAGTTCGCCTGAGCGCTCAATGACCTGGTTGAGGTACTCGCGAATCACGTCGCCGGCGGCCGGCACAAAATTGAAAAAAATAAAATCCTGTAGCTGGTCGACGCCGTATTCAAAAACCGGAAAGGCCGAAAGCACGCCGAGAACCACGGCCATCAGCGGGACAATCGCGAGCAGGCTGGTGTAACTTAATGCAGCAGCGGCTTCGAAACAATTGTCGTCGCGGAAATGCCGCCATAAATGGCGGCCGAAAGCCTTGAGCCAGCGCGGGTCAGCCAGGACACCGAATTTCGAGGGGGTAGGGTGCATTGATATCAATATCTCACAATTAACCCGTATGTTTCATCAAATCGCGCGATGATCGCTCAGGATATTGTTCGCACGAGGGGTTTTTCTCAGGGGCAGTGTCCTGGTCCGCCGGATCCCGCCTTTTTTACGACCCTGCCGTTGCGAGGTGGGGGATAGGAGACGAGCGACTGCGGGCGAAGTTGATGAAACATGCGGGTTAACATACGGGTGTACCCGGCCGCTGCATAAATTTGCGAGTGCAAAAGCCCGGAGAGTGCTGTTGACCGGGCGTGCGCGCTAATTTTCCAACCGGAGCATAGAGCGGAAAACCTATGGAAACGACTGTCTATCACAACCGGCGCTGCTCCAAGAGCCGTCAGACCGTGGAGATTCTTGAGCGCCAGGGCATTGAATTCAACACGGTCGAATACTTGAAATCGCCCCCCGATCTTCAGACCCTGACCGCAATTGCGGCAAAGCTCGACCGCCCGGTCGCCGATATGGTGCGCGCCGATGAGCCACAGTGGGTGGCCCTGGGTCTCGATCTGGCGCAGCTCGACGACGCGATGATCCTTGAGGCCCTGGCGCGCTGTCCCAAAGCCTTGCAGCGACCGATCGTAATCCATGGCTCGGATGCCAGGATCGGCCGACCACCCGAAGCCGTGATGGACCTTTTTTCGTGACGACTGAAATCCTGGTTCTGGTCTACTCCAGATACGGTAACACGCTGAAAATGGCGCGCGAAATCTGCCGCGGCGTCGAGTCGGTCGAAGGCTGCCTGGCCCGGCTCCGGAGCGTTGCACCGTTGACCTCGGCGCTGGAGCCGGAAGTGGAGCAGCTGCCTGACGACGGACCGGCGCTGGTTGCGCTCAGCGATCTCGACGACTGTGCCGGTTTGATGCTGGGCAGTCCGACGCGCTTCGGCAACATGGCCGCGCCGCTCAAGCAGTTTCTCGACTCGACCGGCAGCCAATGGTATTCTGGCACACTGGCCGGCAAGCCGGCCGGCGTGTTTACCTCGACCGCCAGCCTGCATGGCGGACAGGAGGCCACGCTGCTGTCGATGATGATTCCGCTGTTGCACCACGGGATGCTGATCGTCGGCATCCCGTACACCGAGCGAAGCCTGCTTTCGACCCGCGCAGGTGGCACGCCTTATGGTGCCAGCCACCTGGCCGGGCCGGACAGTGATCGCGAGCTCGATGCCGACGAAACCCGCCTGGCTCGCGCTCATGGACGGCGCGTCGCCGAGCTGGCGGCGCGGCTGCAAAACCATTGAAACGTTCATTAACCCGCTTGATTCACCACCCCTCAGGCACGAGCTGCCGCCCGGTGCCGTGGCTGTGGCGTTTTGCGACGATCCGCACCGGAAGCGTACTCGCACGGCTGTTGGATAAAGACCGGGTGAGGATACGTGACCGAGCGAAACGCCGCCGATGCGGGGCATGGCGGTGCCACAGCAGGTGGGGCGGTGAATAAGGCGGGATTAAAAATCCCGCTGCCGATGCTGCGCTGGTTGTGGCTGGGCCTGATCGCCATGCAACTGCTGTGGTTTGGCTGGTGGGCGCCGCCATCGACGATGCCAGCCTGGCTGGCCGTGGCTTTGATGGCCTTGCCGCTGCTGGTCATGCTCATTCCGGTGTGGCGGCTGGGCATTCGCGCGCCGTGTTAATCGCGCTGTATTATGCCGGTCTTGCTCGCCTGCGGCCCAAATCGCGCACACGGCCAGCTACGTAAACGTTTTCATAGCGGCACGATTTTTCGTGCACGGCCTGCTGCCAGACGCCAACCACTGGCTGGTTTGATTGTTGGGTCTCGACAGGTTCTGCCGGAAAGTCGCTGCGGTTAGACTGGATGCTGGACGAACCGGAAAAAGCCATGCCTGAAGACAGCCCGCTTTCGATGATTCAAGCCGGCCCGGAACTGGGCAATGAATACCGCGACGATTGGCTTTTGCGCGCCTGGCTTGAATGCGAATTGCCGACCGACCTGCTGGCGGCGCAGCAGCCGGTGTTCAACGAGCTTGGCGAGCGCTCTGGTGGCGAGTGGTATCGGACCCAACAGGCCGACCGTCGCAATGAACCGCGTCTGACCCAATGGAGCCCGTGGGGCGAGCGAATCGACCACATCGAACTGACGCCGCTGTGGCAGCAAGCGCGTCGCTGGGCGGCCGAATACGGCCTGATCGCGACCGGCTACGACAAAAGCCTGGGTGTGCACGCGCGCACCGTGCAACTCGCGCGCGCCTGGCTGTTTATTCCGTCGACCGATTTTTACGGCTGCCCGCTGGCCATGACCGACGGCGCGGCCCGCATTGTGAGCGACGCCGGCAACGCGCAACTGGCCGAGCGTGCGCTGCCACACCTGTTATCGCGCGATCCCGAGCGATTCTGGACCTCCGGCCAGTGGATGACCGAGACCATCGGTGGCTCGGATGTCAGCCGCACCGAAACGCGCGCCTGGCGCGACGAACAGGGCCAGTGGCGGCTGAGCGGGCGCAAATGGTTTACCTCGGCGGCAACATCGGAAATGGCGCTGACGCTGGCGCGGCCTGAAGGCAACCCGCAGGGTTCGGCCGGGCTGGCGCTGTTTTACGTCGAGCCGCACGACGCCGACGGCCGATTGCAGAATATTCAGATTTTGCGCTTAAAGGACAAGCTCGGCACCCGAAAGCTACCAACCGCCGAACTGAGGCTGGACGGCGCACCGGCCATACCGGTGGCCGGGCTGGAGCGCGGCGTGGCGGCGATTACGCCGATGCTCAACCTGACGCGCACCTGGAATGCCGTGACTTCGTGCACACTGATGCGTCGCGGCATCGCGCTGGCCACCAGCTACGCTCACCGGCGCCAGGCGTTTGGGCGCAAGTTGATCGACCACCCGCTGCACCGCCAGACGCTGGCGGCGATGCAGGCCGATTTTGCCGCGGCCGCGTGCGCCACGCTTGCAATGGTGGCCGAACTTGGCCGCGTAGAGCACGGCCATCCGCACGCCAGCCCGGCGTTGTTGCGCATTTTGACGCCGATGGTCAAGCTTGGAACCGCACGCGATGCAATCGCGCTGGCGTCGGAAACGCTGGAGTGCTTCGGCGGTGCCGGTTACGTCGAGGACACCGGTCTGCCGCAATTGCTGCGCGATGTCCAGGTTCTTTCGATTTGGGAGGGCACCACCAATGTGCTGGCGCTGGACCTGCTGCGGGCGCTGGCTTCGGTCGGCATCGAGCCCTGGCTGAAGGCCATGCGCGATCGGCTCGCAGGCTTGAGCGGCGAGCGCACGTCCGAGCTGAAGCAGGTCGCCGGCAACGCGCTGGCAACGGTCGTCAAGGGGCTGGAAAACGACGCCAGCGTGCTCGAAGCCAACGCGCGCGCACTGGCCCTGAACCTGTATCGGACCACGGCTCTGGTCGAGTTGAGCGGGCTGGCCGGGCGCGCCGTTGAAGCCGGCAACGAAAAGCCCCTTAAGGCGGCGCTGCATTATGCCCGTCACCGGTTTATGCTGGCCGCGATTGATCGGGACGGACTGGGGCAGGGACTTGCCGGCTGATCGCCCGGCACGGTCGCAAAGTCTGGTTTTTCGTATAACCCGGTGGTCGCAAGGCTTAGGCCTGCCTGGCGATC
>JAIVHD010000027.1 GCA_020201235.1 Lysobacteraceae bacterium | reverse complement strand
CCGGCGCGACTCGGCGTTGCATTTCTTGGCAAGGGAGCGGCCATTCCCTGCGAAACGCGCCTTGATTCGCACCGGCACAGTGGCTCTGAGTGTTACCTAATTAACCGCATGGCCCACTAGCAGGGCGCGTTCCGGCGGCAGGATCTATTCACCGCAGTCGAGCTGCGCCAGGATTTGCCGGCGCAGGCCCGCCAACGGATCGCTTGCAATGAAAAGCTGGACCCGCGCGAGATAATCGGGGTGTTTTGCCAACAAGCGCTGCATGGAGCGCTGGTCCGGTTTGAGGCCCAGCGGCGCAAAACTGGCGCTGCCCTCGTGGGCCACAAAGGCCGTGTCGCACAATACGTTGCGCCAGCCGGCGTGCATCGCGCGCATGCACCAGTCGTTCTCCTCGCCGTAACCACGGCCAAACGCGGCTTCGTCGAAATCGCCGATCCGGTCCACGCAATCGCGCCGCAGGTACATGCAAAATCCGACCGCCGTCGGCAAATCCGGCCATTCGGGCGCATGACCCTCGCAAGCCCGGGCCCAGGCCTCGGGGTCGTCCGGGATCGGGGCCGCTATACACAACTCGGGCAGCGAAACGATTTCGGCGTTGTTGCTCCACGGCGTGATCGACGCGATCCGGTGATCGGCGGCCGCGCACGCGCCGATCTGCTGCAGCCAGCGGCCGGCCGGCACGGTGTCGGAATTTAGCAATACCACGTCATCGTCGCCGGCCATCTGCAAGCCGATATTGGCGGTCGCGACGAAACCGCGATTCTCAGAATTGCGATAGACCTCACACCAATCGCTGTTACGTTCAAGCAGCGGAGCAATGGCCGGATCAGTCGATGCATCGTCAATCACGATCACCCGGGTTGAGCGATCAACGCTGCGGTAAACAGCAGGCAGGCAGCGATCGAGCTGCTCAACGGCATTGAAAACCGGCACGACGACCGTTAATGCCCGTGTCATCGGGATTCGTCGGCGACCGCCGGCCAGCGGTGGGGCAACTCGACCAGGCCCAGCGCGCGCGTCCTGCCGGTGACCAGAAACTCGTGTTCGACGGTGTCGTGGACCCGCAGGCCTTCCGGGTCGAGCGCGTGGAGCCGACAGATATAGCCTCCTGGCAGCAGCGAAAGCGCCGGAAAATCGATACGAATGCGAAAACGTCCCGGCCCGGTTGATGACGGTGCGACGTCGTCGTGATCGGACGCGACGCCATACACCGGCGTGCCATCGGCACGCACCAGACCGACCAGCAGCACCGGCGGACGCTGGTCGGGCGAGCGCATTTGAACGTCGAGCGCCAGCGTATCGCCCATCGCGTACGCCGGCTGCTCGCCCGCGCCGACGAAGTCGACATGTTCGACCCGGTATGAGGCCCCGGAATCACGCGACTTGCGCTCACTCTCTTGTTGCTCGGCATCGTGGCGCTCGTGCCAGGCCAGGTAGGCCTGGGTGACTTCGAACACGTCGCCCTGGGCGCGCACGCGACCGTCTTCCAGCCAGATCGCGAACCGGCACAGCTTCTGCACGTGATACATGTTGTGGGAAACCATCAGCAGCGTACCGCCTTCTTTCAGATACTGCTCGACCCAGCGGATGCACTTTTTCTGAAACGACTCGTCGCCGACGGCAAGAATTTCATCGGTAATCAACAGGTCGGGGCGCACCGAGGCAACAATGGCAAAGCCCAAGCGAACGACCATGCCCGATGAATAATGCTTGATGGGTTCATGAATGGCTTCGCCGATATCGGCAAATTCCAGGATATCGTCGAGTCGCAATTCGACCTGCTCACGCGTCAGCCCGAGAAAGGCAGCGTTCATGCGCAGGTTTTCAAGACCGGAGTAGTCCGGCTCAAATCCTGCGCCAAGTTCGAGCAGCGCCGAAATCCGGCCATGGCTTTCGATCGTGCCCTCGCTGGGCACCATGACGCCGCTAAGCAGCTTGAGCAGGGTCGACTTGCCGGCTCCGTTGGAGCCGATGACCGCCACCGACTGGCCCTGGCGGACTTCGAAATTGAGGCCCTGGAGAACGCGCTTGCCGTGCTCGAAGCGGCCGTGCGTGAGGATGCGCCAGAATGCCCGGAAGCGTCCGGAAGTCGCCGGCGCCGGCGGATACACCTTGCCAACGTCGGCCACATCGAGCAGCAGGCGGCTCACAGGAAATCCTCGAAATGCGGCTTCAAAAACGAATAGAAGCGCCAGCCGGCATAGTTGATGGCAATGGCCACCAACAGGATCACCACGCTCGCCGTACTTGGCATCCATTGCCCGGCCAGCAACGCTGCGCGCAGGTCTTCGACCAGCGCCGCCAGCGGATTGATGACCGTCAGCGGTTGCAACACCGGCGGCAGCAATTCAGCAGCGTAGATAATCGGGGTCATGAAGAACCAGAACATCAGCAGGGTCGGCAACAGGTGGTCCAGATCCGGGATAAACACCCGCAGCGCCGACACAAACCAGCCGATGCCGGTGGCCAGGATATACAGCGTGAGCAGCACGAAAATCACGTTCGGAAAGCCGACCGGCGTCAGCCGCGCGCCCAGTGCGGCGATCACCACCAGCACGATCGCGTAACCGGTCAATTGCAGTGTGAAAGCCGAGCTGGCATTGCTCAGGGTCAGCAGTTCGCGCGGCACGGCCACCTTGCTGATCAATGCCTTGTGCGACGGCATGCTTTCGCTGGCGCGCGAAATGGCCTCGGAAAACGCCAGCCACGGCCAGAGCGCGACCGCCAGCCAGACAACAAACGGGGCATCCAGGCCCTCGGGTACGCGGGCCTTGAAAATCGTGCCGAATACCGTTTAAGCGGTTGAACGCAGGCGATTGACCCCCTTAGGAGGATGTCAGATTTAATGCGGATCTACGGCGATAAAGCCGGATCGGGCCAGATTGCGCGCTTTTCTCGGTTAAATCGCCCCGCTATTCGCCGCAAAAGATCGCAAAACCTGACTCCAACCGGTCTTTCCCTTAGCGCAAATCGGCAACGTCCGACAGGTCGCTAGTGCCCCGACAAACCCGAGGGTGGCGGGAAGCGATCCAGCAGCTCCGATATCGCACCTTCCGCGATTTCGAGCTCGGGTTCGTGAATCTTGCGCATCTCGCGTTCCCAGATTTCTCCGCGATGCTGCTGGCGGGCATCGGTCTTGATCTGTTCGGCAATTTCGTCAAACGGCGGCACACCGGCAGTGACGACTTCCTCCACGCGTACGACGTGCCAGCCATAAGCCGATTCGACCAGGCCGACTTCACCCTCCTTCAACCGCTCGATGCCGGTGCGGAATTGGGCGTCGAGGCGTTTCGGATCAACCGCCTCGAGCAGGCCCTGGTTGCGCTCAACACTCGGGTCGTCCGAATACTGTTGGGCTAGAGCCTGCATCGA
This sequence comes from Lysobacteraceae bacterium, assembly GCA_020201235.1. Lineage (GTDB taxonomy): Bacteria > Pseudomonadota > Gammaproteobacteria > Xanthomonadales > Wenzhouxiangellaceae. Next base: position 6,527 of record JAIVHD010000027.1, on the reverse strand, counting down.
TTCACCGTTTTTAACCTGGGCCAGCAGCTCGCGGGCCGTGGCCTCCGGATCTGCAGCGTCGACCGCACCATCGGCGGCAAGCAGAATATGACTGAAACTGATCGAGGGCGCATCGACGCGGTAGCGTTCGGGGTTGAGTCGATACAATTCACGCGCCTGTTGTGTGTAGTCGTCCAGTTCGCGTTCGGCCAGCAGGTTTTCGCGATAGCGCTCCGACAGCCTGACCGAGAGCAGATAGTGCAACTCAGCCTGTATGGCAGGATCTTCCAGGATGCCGCCCTCGATCGCCCGGTCGGCCAATTCGCGCACCAGCAGCACTTCCTCGAGCAGCTTGCCAATACGCTCCGGGTCTGACACCACGCCAGCGCGATCGGGCGCTGGCACGGCCTGCATTCGGCCGACGAAATCGAGCTGGCTGACGCGCGCATCGCCGCGGGTTGCAAGCAACGGGCTTTCAAACTGAAGTTCAAGTTCTCGTTCAAGCGCAGTGGATGATGCACCGACAAACAGTAATGCCGCGGTTACCAGTGTCCCGAATTTCCTCATGGTCAATAAACCTTGTTGTCTTTTAGCAAATGTCGCAACAATTCAAGGGGCCGACCTGGGTCGACCCCTTTTCCAAATAGACCGCCCGAATCAATCAGAAGAAGATGTCGATGGTCGATCCACAGCGCCCGGTGGCAGACCCTTCGTCACCGGCACCGGTGCAGAACCACGGCACGTTGGTCGAATCTGCCGGCATCGACTCGGTGTAGACAATATTCAACCAGTAGTCGGTGTCGGGCTGCAGGTTGCAGCGGAAGCCCGCCGTGGGATTATTAATGATCCACCGAACGTTGCCGTTGGGTTGTAGCAGCTGCCGGCATTCCAGGTCGGAAGTCGTGCCCTCATCGCCGAAGTATCCAGGACATTCGCTAATCGTCACGAGCTTGCTTCCGCCGTTAATCTGACCATTAAATTGCGGTGCGTTAAAGGCGACTATGCCCTCAGTCCCGGATGCCAGAGAACCGGTATTAAAGGCAATAGATGCGTAACTCCCGGCATTGATTTCGGTATTGCGGTTGTTGCCATTCGGGAACAGCACACCGAAGGTGCCGGCCCAGGAGGTGGTCTGGGTGGAACTGTTGAAAATGATTGCGGTGTCCTGGACAAGATTACCCGGCGGCACACGCCCGGCATCAATGCACGACTGCGGCGTATCCGGATTGGCGTTGAGAACGGTAAACGCCACGGGCACGGCACTGTCGCTAACCGGGCCGTTAGAGCATTCCAGACCAACAGTGTAGTCACCTGGATCGAGTGATCCAGTGGCCAGCGTACCGGGGCCGACGAAGTTCTTCGACTGCGTAACCCAGGTGGTTCCAGCCAGGCCTGCACCCGTACCATTGCACTGCCAGGCACCACGGCCTTGCCAGTTAACGGTAATGTTTTGGCCCTGGTTGACCGAGGTCGCGCTGATCCCGAAGCCATTGATCTGAACATCGACATCATCACAGGTCGCGCCGGTGGTTCCGGTGCAGGCAGCGGGGTCGGCCGGTGTTGCGGTGATATTGCCGGTAATCGGACTGATCTGGATATTGGAATCGGACTGCAGCAGAATTTCGGTGTTTTCACTGTTCTGCAAGATAATCGACTGCGCCAGAGCGCTTTGGATACCCAGCGACAAAGCTGCGGCGCATATGCCGCTTGCGAGCAGACGCCGTGCAGGCGAGGCAAAAATTTGACGCTCCATATGGGAAAACCTCTAATAAAAAGAATCGGATGCGGATGCGCAATGATACGACATTTGCTATTAAAAAAAGTTTAAAGACGGCAAATGCTTTCGAGCGTTCCGTCACATTTCACCCCAGCGTTATATGAACGTTTGGATCTAAAAGCGGGAAAGCTGGATTTTTGCAATCTGCACAAAGTCGTTAACCAGGCCGGCGACTGCGTACAGTCCGGCGGTCTGGATGACGTTTTCGAGGCCAAAAAAAAACGGGCCGCAGGGCGGCCCGTTTATTACTGCTTACGCTGAACGATCAGCCTTCTTACGGCTGGCCCGGCTCGGCGAGCTGCAGGCGACGGCTTCCGCGATGACGGAAGGTACCACCGTAGTTCGACTGCACGGTGCCGCCAAGGGTAAAGCCGTTGGAGAACGTGTTGGCCCAGAATCCGATGGCCGGAAGACCCAGGTACTGGACTCCAGCGGCCGACGGACGGGTTGCATGTTCCGGAATCGCCGGGTTGGCCGAATTGAACTGGAAGCGAACCCAACCGGAGACAAAGCCGGCACTCTCAACGTTGAAGGTCGTGAAACGCGGTTCCTTGAGGATTTCCGATTCCAGTGCACCATCGTCGCCACCGAAGCGCAGCACGTTGGTTTCGAAACACAGACGGAAGACCGGATCGTCTCCACCATCAGGCGGCGGCGGCGAAATAATCGGCGGTATATCCTGGATTTCGACCGGCGCTTCTTCGCGGTCCCAGAACGTGAAGTCAACCGGCTCGCAGGCGAATTCGGCAGACCAGGGCACCGTGAACGGCGCAACCGGAACGGTACCGATGGCAAACGGCTGGTCGACGTAGAAACGCTTGGTCGGGAAGTTGACAACCCATTCCGAACGCGCACCGATTTGCGGATTAACAACGTATTCGTTCATGATGGTGTCGAACAGAATCGTAGCCGAGACGGCTTCAACGCCGGTCGGCCAGGTCTGTGTATCGACAACACCGTTGATGAAGACGTTGCTGGTGTCGCTGCCGGCACTCAGGTCCGGGTTGATGTCGCCCGGCGCACGGTGCAAGATCGCGGTGCTGAATGCATCAATGGCTTCGGCGTTGTAGCTGAACATCACGCCTTCATCGACGTTGATGATGCTGGCGCCACCGAACAGGCCGCCGGAAGGCGGATCGTGATCGATCGCGTTGTCGTCCAGCCAGAAGTTATCGACAGCCGGGTTTGCGCTCTGGGTCCAGGCTTCAACCAGCGACGCGCAATCAAGCGGGCGCGGGAAGGTGCCGTCGGCACCAAAGTCGGTCGGAACGTGGGTGGCATAGGTGGCCGAGATGCGTTCGCGGTCAACCAGCGTGCCCATTTCGATCACTTCGATGTAACCGGAGGCCACGCGCTCGATCCCCTGGGGACCCTCGTCGTCTTCCGGACCGGTAAAGCCATAGTTCACGAAATCGACGCTGCCGACGCGCGCGCCTTCGGTAACCGGATTGTCGCTACCGAAAAAGTACGGGACCGTGCACGAGGAATCCGGAATCAGCAGCGTAGCGCCGCCAGCGGCGTTGGCCGTGACACCGGCTGCCCACACGTCGAATGCTGACATATACAAGTTAAAGTCAAGCACTTCGCGAGAGTTCAGACCTTCCAGGAAGCGAACCTTGACAGACTTGGCATTGTCGGTCGTGTTCACAATCGAGATCAAGGTATCGTTACCGCCGCGGGCGGTGTAGTACGGGTACAGCAGAACCTGACCAAGGCCATCGGGGTTGATGTTTACGGCGTTCGAAACACCGACCATCCCCGCGACGCCTGTCAGACCCGCGAGTACCGCGGTCGTCAAGCTATTTCTTTTCATTACAACACTCCTAGGTTTTTTTACAGGGCTCTGTATGAGCATTCTCCGGACTGCCAATCGGACACAATTCCGATCCGCGTCCAGATTCTGCAAGTTTATAGTAAACGAGATCGGGATGTAAAGCAATCGTTATCTGGCAATTTCGGCACGTGCACGGTCATTGCGAAGGCACAAACCACCAGCCGCCGTCGACCTCGATCCAGCGTTCGGTGATCGGCCGGCGCATGCCCATGTTCGACATCCCGGCCGGTGCCACCGGCACCCGGTAGCCGACCAGCACGTTGGCCTCGCAGGAATCGGCCTCGCAGCTCACGCTCTGCACTTCGGCGCTGATCCACTGGACCGGACGGCGCTTGAGATCCTGTTCGAAGTCGTCCGGCGGCGTGCGCTCGCGGTAGGCCGGCGTATGAAACTGCCAGGCATCCTGAAAGGTCTTTTCGATGAGCGCGTCCCAGCGTGCCTGGGCACGCTCGGCAACGATTTCCTCGGGTGGCCGCGGATCGTTCTGCGTGCAGGCGGCCAGCAGGCCGAGAATCAGCATGCCGAGCAGCGGCAGTGATGTGCGGTTTGTTTTCATAAAGTCCATTCGTGTCCCGGGTTTGAGAGAAATTCTTGCGGCTGATTTTTAGTTCTAACGTCAGGGCTCCTGCGGAGGCTCGTCCTCGACGGCCTGCGGGATCGTGCCGCGCAACGGATCCAGCGCGCGGAATTTGCGCCCAAATTCGCGCGAGGCGCGCTCCAGCTGGGCGGTGTTTTCGACCACCGTCGGCGTAATCAGCACCAGCGTCTCGTTACGGTCGGTATTGTCCGTCGTGCTGCGGAACAATGCGCCCAATCCGGGGATCCGCTGCAGAAACGGAACGCCGTCCCGGCTGTCGGTCTTGGTCTCCTGAATCAAGCCGCCCAGCACGATGGTCTGGCCGGACTGTACCGCCACTTCGGTGCTGATCTGACGAGTGCTGATCTGGGGATTTGTTTGATTAGCCCCCGGCGTGCTGGGCGCCGACACTTCCTGGCTGACGGTCAGGTAGACCAGCCCGCCCGGATTGACCCGCGGGGTCACCTCCAGGATCACGCCGGTGTTGAGAAACTGAGTCGAGCCGAACACCGTGTCGGTGCCGCCAGTGAAACTGGTCGACTGAATCGGCACCTGGAGACCAACGTTGATGCGAGCTTCTGCGTTGTTGCGGATCATCAGCGACGGCGCCGAAATGGTTCGGACATCGGTAATCGACTCCAGAGCATTGATCGCGGCGCTCACAAACGTGCGGCCCAAGCCACCCCGGCGGGTAATGCTCGAAAGAAAATCGGTTCCGGCACCAAAGATCGCACTGTCGGCATCGCGCGACGGCGAAAACCGTTCCGGCAGTTCCGGAAACGCCTCGTCGCCGGGCTGCGAATTGGCCAGAAACCAGGCCACACCATAGTTCAATCGATCGGTCAATTCAACCTGCAGCACCTGGGCCTCGATCAGCACCTGCAGCGGCTCTTCGTCAAGCCGCTGGATGGCATTGAAGATCGCATCGTACTCGCTGGGCGAGGCCTGGATCAGTAACGAATTGGTCTCCAGCACGGCCGTGATCCGGATCTCGCCGGATTCACCCAGCGTGACCGGACCACCGCCGCCCTGCGATTGACGATCGCGGGCCTGCGGGCTGGTCTGGTTTTGGAATTCGCTGACCGAGCTGACCTCGGCCCGCTCCAGACCGGGCGCCAGCGAACCGCGGCTCTGGCGGTCGGTCGCGCGGCTGCTGCCACCGCCCTGCCCGCCGAATACATCGCCAATGTAGCCGGCCAGCACTTCGGCATCCAGGTTTTTCACCCGATACACGTACAGGCGACTGCCGGCCTCGGGGCTGGAGCGGTCCAGGCGCTCGATCCAGCGCTCGATCTCGTTGAGATAATATGCATTTTGGGTAATGACCATGACCGAATTGAGCCGCTCCAGCGGCATGATCCGGAACATCCCGGTCAGCGGACTATCTTCTTCCCCGCTCAGCAGAGTCTCGAGTTCGGCGACCACGTCGGCGACTTCGACCCGTTCGATCTGGAATAGACCCACCGACATGCCCTTGAGCCAGTCGACGTCGAAGGTTTCGATAATCTGCATGTAATTGCGCAATTCCGAGCGCGTGCCGGCCAGAAAAATCAGGCTGCGCGAATTGTCGGCCACCAGCACGGCATCTTCGCGTGCATACGGCTCAAGCAGGGTCTGCATCTGGACCGGGGCAATATATTCAAGCGGCACGGCCACCACCTGGTAACCGCGCCGCAACTCGCCGCCAGCGATGACCGGTGTCAGGTTGCCCTGGATGGCCTCGGAAACCGGCAGCACATGAAAGCGGTCGTCGCGCCAGATCAGGGCCGCACCGTTCCAGCGCAACAGCATCTCGAGGATGGGCAGGATCTGGTCGCGCGAAATCGGCCGCGCGGTCGAAAATGTGACTTCGCCGGAAATACCCGGTGCGATGACGTAGTTTTCCTGCAGCATGTGCCCGAGGATGGCGTGGATGACCTCCTGAATCCCCTGGCCTTCAAAATTCAGCGTTACCTCGCCTTCGGCATCGGAGACCGGGGGCCTGCGGTTGGCGGCCTCGCGGTTGAAAAATTCGCCGCTGCCCGGGAAGGTCTCGCTGCCCTCGAAGGCCTCTTCGGGGTCGAGCTCTTCGGCCGGCCCCAGATCGATGGCGGGGGCCGGCTCATCGCGCATCGCAATGGGCCCGGCCGGCTCGCCCGGCTCCGGCCTGCGTTCGCGGTCGTCGAGCGTCGCGCAGCCGGCGCTGAACGTAACCAGCAGCAACATGAGGCTCAACCGGCCAAAGCTCCAGAAATCACGACCCTCGTCGCCTGGGGCGAATTGATTAGTATTCATGCGGTTTTCCATTATTTCCGGACTGATTCTCGTCAGCCGTCATTTTGTTGGTCGCGAGCCCGGCGTTCGGCCTCAGCTCGTAGTTG
>JAIVHD010000246.1 GCA_020201235.1 Lysobacteraceae bacterium | reverse complement strand
TTCTCCAGTCGGGGGTCGGTGACAACTTCATTCGAATCAGACATTTTTTCACTCCATGAGCGCCCTGAATGTTACAGATAAAACCGATCAGGAGCTGTTGGACTGGATGTTGACACACAGGGGCCAGTGTCTCGCGCTCGACGGGTGATGAATCAGGCGGGCTTAATCATCGCGTTGATTCTTGCGCTGGTTTCGTTGCGCCCGGAGGCGGCCCGGGCTGCGCCGCCGATCAACTGGGTCGACGGCCCGATCGCGATACAGGCCGTCTACACCGCAATGGTCTTCTACCGATTGGAACATGCAGTGCTCGAGGAATTTGATCTCGCGGGGGAACCGATGTTCAATCAGCAGCAGGCCAGCGCCGAATATGTGTTTGCCGAAAACGAGGACATTCGCGCACTTTGGCAACGGGGGCTTAAGAACATGCTCAATGGAAAGTTCGAGAAGCGCTTCGGCGAAACGCTTTATGCGCTGCCGGACGTCGCTGGCGCGAGAAAAGGTATGACCGCGCTCATTGCCTTGGAGTTGTTGCGGCGCAAACACCCGAACATCGAAGCACGCGCGCGCTTCGCGGATGGCACGCGTGTCGTGCTGGCGGTTGAGGAGTTCTATTTGTCGCTTGACGGAAACCTTGCGGTAGGCGGTTATGGTCTCAAGCTCGGCACACCCCGGAAGTTGCCGGCCGAGGACTGAAGCCGCCGGCTGCCCCCGCGCCGTGATGCGGCGTGTCGAGGCCATTGGCGGCAATTGAACCCCAGCGTTGCAATCGTGACAGCGCCAGTACAAAGCCGCCACATTCTACAACCTGGGCAACTACGAACAACTGCTGACCGATGAAGTTGCGGTCAACCGCGAGCTGGCACCGGACGTAATCATTCTGGACGAGGCCCAGCGGATCAAGAACTGGCAGACCAAAACTGCCGATGCGGTCAAGCGCTTGAACAGCCGCTGCCTGTTTGTGCTCACCGGCACGCCGCTGGAGAATCGCATCGACGAAATCTATTCGATCGCCCAGGCCATCGACCCGCGTCTGCTCGGGCCACTGTTTCGCTTCAACCGTGAGTTCTACACATTGGATAAGCACGGCCGGCCGGTTGGTTATCGCTGATCGACGGCGGTTTTGGCGCGGAAGCGGTCGAGCCGCTGGCCCAGGCCGTTGAAACAGCCCTGAGCAGCCTGGCCCGGGCGCGCGAGATCCCGCACCAGGCCCCGGTCGACCCGGGACTGCTCAAACCGGAATTGGCTGCAGGACCCGCGAAAATTCGGAAGTTATTTTTGCGCGATCCGTCACCAGCTCCCGGTATTTTCCATCGACACCCAGGGTTCCTCGGGCGGCAGATGATCACCTTCCTGCAGCAACTCGATTGAGTGCCCGTCGGGCGAGCGAACGAAGGCCATGTGGCCATCGCGCGGTGGGCGGTTGATGGTCACGCCGGCGTCCATCAGCGTGTGACACGTCTCGTAAATGTTGTCGACGCGGTAGGCCAGGTGGCCGAAATTGCGGCCGCCGCTCAACGCTTCCGGATCCCAGTTCCAGGTCAGCTCGACCAGCGGGGATTTCTCGTTCTTGGCGCGCTCGATGTCGTCTGGCGCGGCGAGAAAGATCAGCGTGAACCGGCCTGTCTCGGACTCCTTGCGGCTGATCTCGACCAGCCCGAGCTTGTTGCAGAAAAAGTCCAGCGAGTCATCCAGATTAGTAATCCGGAGCATGGTGTGCAGATAGCGCATGGTTCAGGAGTCCTCCGATTCGGGTTTTGATTCGGTTGGCGGGTCGGCCCACAGGTCGGACAGTGGAAATTCGATCGCGTCGAACGGTGGCTGGCGCACGCCGTCGTCGTCCTTCAATGTTGCCAGCAACAGCCAGTGACCGTCGGCCTGCTGGTGATAAACCTCCAGAGTGCGGGCATCGGGATCGACCAGCCATAAATGTTCGACGCTTTCGCGCGCGTAAATCGGCATCTTGACGGCGCGATCGGTGTTGGCGGTCGAAGGCGACAGGATTTCGCAGACCCAGTCCGGCGCCAGCTCGAACCACGCGGTCTCGGGCAGGGTCGGCATGCGTGATCGGCGCCAGCCGGCAATATCGGGTACGATTACGTCGCCGCCCAGGTGCAGTTCGGGTTCGTCGATGATCCACCAGCCGCCGGGGCCGCCGCGACCCCTGTCGAAAGGGCCGCCCAACGAAAACCCGAGCGCCGAATACGCCCGCGCATGCCGCGGCGCCGGGCGCGGCGTTGCATGCAGTTCGCCTCCGAGAATTTCGCCAACCATGTTATCCGGCAGCGCGCGGAGATCGTCATAACAGGCCTGGCGTTTTGCCGTGTTGGTCATTGCGTAAATGTTCCGATCAATCTCGCCTCCATCCTACCGCCGCCACAGCCAGATGGCGAGTGCCAAGGGGATGATCAGCAGCAGGAATATCTGGCCGGCCATTCCAACGCCAAGCCAGCCTTCGTTGTAAGCCGGCGTCACATGTGACCACGCCGCTACCGCCAGCCACGCGGTCAGGACCAGAATCAGCACTGCGGCGATTCGAGCGTTCATGTCTTGATCCGATTAGGTAAATGACTCAGCCGCGCCAAGACAAAACCCCTTGGTCCACAGATTACACAGATTTTCTCAGATTATTGATTTCATTTGAAAAGGCCTGTTCGCTAAAAATCCAGGATGACAATGCAAGCATTGGCGCATGACAATTGTCACGCTGAATGGCTGATATTGTCCACTGGTGGAAATGCCTTCCCGCGAACAAACTGTGTGCACATTCTCAGCCATTCGGCTCACCATGAAATCACCCGCAATCGCACAACTGAAAAACCTGCACTACGCCTACGGTGCCGAGCAGGCGCTGGCCGGAGTCGATCTGGAACTTGCTGCCGGTCAGGTCACCGCGCTACTCGGGCCCAACGGCGCCGGCAAGACCACGCTGATTCATTTGCTGCTGGGGCTTCTACCCTGTCGCGCGGGTTCAATTCGGCTGTTCGGCGATCTGCCGCCGGGCCACCGCCAGGCCCGGGCCCGCATCGGCGTGATGCTGCAGCAATCCGGTGTGCAGCACAACCTGACTGTACGTGAACTGATCGAGATGTTCGCCAGCTTCTACCCGGTGCCGGCGACCGTTGAGGAATTGCTGCACGAGTGCGGGCTGGCGGGACTGGATGCGCGCCGCTTTGACCGCCTGTCCGGCGGCCAGCGCCAGCGGGTGCTATATGCGCTGGGCGTGGTCGGGCGGCCCGAGCTGCTGGTGCTCGACGAACCGACCACCGGCCTGGACCCGGCCGCACGCCGGCGAATGTGGACCGCGATCGAGGCCCGCCGCGCGGCCGGCACCGCGATCCTGCTTTCAACCCACTTCATGGAAGAAGCCGAGCGCCTGGCCGACCGCATCTGCGTGCTTGATCAGGGGCGTGTGCGCGCGACCGGCACGCCCGACGAGATCCGCCGCCAAGTGCCGCGCGACACCATCCGGGCGCGCACCAGGCTCGGCATCGAGCAGCTTGGCGCGTTGCCGCAAGTCCAGCATGTGCAGCGCACCGAGACCGGCGTCGAGATTCTTTCGACCGGCGGCACACAGACGCTGCGCGCGCTGCTCGATGCCGACCCGGAGGTCGCCGACCTGGAGGTGCGGGCCGCCGATCTCGAAACGGCGTTTCTGGCACTGACCGACAACACCACACAGGAGGCAGCATGAATATCGAAGCCATCCAGCCCGGCGCGTGGCTGCAACTGATCCGCGCCCAGTGTCTGAACCTGGTGCGCGAACCGGCCTACACGTTGCCGACGCTGCTGTTTCCGGTGATGTTCTACGCGTTTTTTGGCCTGGTGATGGTGCCCGGGCAGGCCGCCTGGCTGCTGTGCACCTTTGCGACCTTCGGTGTGGTTGGCGCGGCATTGTTCTCGTTTGGCGTCGGCATCGCCACCGAGCGCGCTCAGGGCTGGCTGAGTGATCAATATCGTATTCCTGCCCATGGTATTTCTGTCCGGACTGTGGGAGCCGGTCACCCAGTTTCCCGCCTGGCTGCAAGCCTTCGCACCCTGGCTGCCGCCGTATCATCTGGCCGAGCTTGCGCTGCACGTCGCCGCCGTCAAACCGGCCGATGTCATGGTTTCGGTCGCCGCACTGCTCGGCTACAGCGTGCTGTTCGGAGTGCTGACCGCGATTGGCTGGCGCCGGCTGGATGGGGTTCGCGCATGATTCCTGCGGGCTCGTGTCGCGGCGCTGTCGGGGCCGTGTCGTGGCGGTTCGCTCTGGCCCGCACCACAATAGACGACAACTTTCAGGCAACAGGAACAGCGAAGATGAAAATCGACAGCGATCTGGTTCGGGATCTGCGCAACCGTCACGGCATGTCGCAGGAGAGCCTGGCCGAGGCGGCCGGGCTGAGCGCACGCACGATTCAGCGCCTGGAGCGTGGCGGGGTGGCTTCGATGGAAACCGCCATGGCGCTGGCCTCGGTGTTCGAAATCGACGCTGATGCGCTCGAAGACACCTCACTGGAGCAGGCCCGGCTATTGCGCAGCATCGAACGCGGTCATCGTTTCGGCACGGCCGGAGTAGCGCTGGGCGCGGTCGGCGCGGTGGCCGGCGTGGGTCTGGATTTCGCCAATGGCGGCACATCGGCGGCAACAGCTGGAATGTCGCTGGGCGTAATCGGGCTGCTGGTCGGAGCGGTCTCGGCTGTTTTAGGCTGGTTGTTGGAGCGGCAGCGCCGCAGCCTCGCGGCCACCGGTGAACAACGATCACGCCAGGCGGACCCTCGCCGCTACACGGAGCAAACATGAAAAATTTCACATGGATCCTGATTTTGCTTATCGCCGGATTGGCCGGCGTGCTGCTGTTGTTGCCCGAACCGGCCCGGGACGCGCCGGATTCAGCGCCAACAGTCGAGCGGATTTTTATCACCGGGGCGCGCGTTTTCGACGGTGAAACATTCATCGACGATGCAACGCTGGTAATTGCCGAAGGCCAGGTCGAGGCGCTGGGTCGAAATCTTGTCGTTGATGATGGCGCCGAGGCGGTCGACGTCTCCGGCAAGACCATCCTGCCCGGGCTGATCGACGCGCACGTGCACAGTTTCGGGACGGCTCGGGCCGATGCGCTGCGCTTCGGCGTGACCACCATGCTCGACATGTTCCGGCCGCCGCTGGACTTCGAGCGGACCCACGCCGAACGCGAGTTGCTGGCGCCCACCGACCAGGCCGACCTGTACTCGGCCGGGTTTCTGGCTACCGCACCGGGCGGCCACGGCACCCAGTACGGCATCGAGGTGCCGACCTTGAGCGGGCCGGAGCAGGCGGCCGCTTGGGTGGCGGCGCGCAAGGCCGAGGGCTCGGACTGGATCAAGATCGTGATTGAACCTGGCTGGGGCGAGCGCGAGTTGCCCAGACTTGATGCGGCTACGGTCGCGGCCCTGGCCGAGGCTGCGCATGCCGCCGGACTCATGGCGGTGGCGCATGTGTCGACCTATGCTGACGCGATTGCAGCGATCGAGGCCGGTGTTGACGGACTGGTGCACCTGTTCGGCGATCAGCGTGTCGATGAGGCATTCATCACCACGGCTCGGGAGGCCGACATCTTTGTCGTACCGACCACGCCGGTGCTGGCCGCAGCCTGGGGCCACGACGATACCGAATGGTTGCTGGATCATCCGGTGCTCGGCGCGCGCCTGAGTGAAGCACAGCGCCACAATCTCAAAGCACGCTTCCCCGGTGCCAACGCGGACTCCGATGGCTGGGCCACGCTGCTACACAATATCGAAGCCTTGCAGCGCGCCGGTGTGCCGATTCTGGCCGGCAGCGACGCGCCCAACCCCGGCACCACCTACGGTGCATCCATGCACCACGCGCTGCGATTGCTGGTCGAGGCTGGGCTGACGCCAATCGATGCGTTGCGTGCGGCGACTTCACGACCCGCGCAAGCGTTCGGCCTGGACCGGCGTGGCTGCCTCAAACCGGGCTGCCGCGCCGATCTGGTGATCGTCAACGGCAACCCGGCCAGCGACATCGAAGCGACGGCACGAATCGAGGCGGTGTGGAAGAACGGCCAGCCGGTGGCCACGGCACGGCCTGCCGCCGACGTCGCGGAGCCGGCAAGCACGCAGGTCGAGGGCCCGATCGATCTTCTGGCCGCGCCGGATCGCTGGATGGCGGCCGCCGACGACTACATGGGCGGCCAATCCAGCGCCGTGCTTGCCTGGGAGACGACCGGTCTTGCGCAGGTGACGGGGCGAGTGGCGGACGGCTACATGTTCCCGTACGCTGGTGCCATGTGGTTTGCAAGCGCAACACCGATGCAGCCGGTTGATCACGCCAATTACCGGCGCTTGCAGGTCGAAGTCCAGGGCGACGACGTCGACTATAGCGTGATGTTCTTCAGCGGCGAAAGCCAGTCCGCGCGGCCAGCGCAGGTGCCAATCAAGGCCGGCCGCGTGGTGACCATCGAGCTGGATTCCGTTGGCGGGCTGGATCCAAAGCGGCTGCGCGCCATCGGCATATTCGCCGGCGGCCAGGATCACGCGGTCGATTTCAGCATCCACCAGGCGCGCCTGGAATGAATCCAGGCAATCGGCTCATGGCATTGCATCAGCGGCTGTTGCCGGCCGAGCTGGGGCTCGGCTGGCTGCCGTATCTGTGGCTGATCTATTACGGCTTTTTCTTCATCGAGTACATCTTTCGATCGCCCGGGCCAGTTGAGTCGATCGCCATCATTGGCACCTTGATCGCGTTTGCTGTGCTGTATTTCAGCGCCTACCGACGAAGTGGCGCTTCGGCCATGGGCCACATCGCGGTACTTGCGCTATTGGCAATCGCATGGGCCCCGTTCAACGCCGGTTCGGGCGTGCTGTTCATCTATGCGGCGAGCTTCGCCTACCGTGTGGGGCCACCGCGCATCGCGTTCATGGTGTTGGCCGGTGTGGCAGCGACCGTGGCGGCGACCGCCTGGCTGGCCCACCCGGTCCTGGTCTACTGGCTTCCCGGCGCATTGATCAGCGTAATCATCGGCACCGCCAACATCGTGTTTTCGGAAAAGGAGCGCCACAACGCCGAGTTGCGCCTTAAGCAGGCCGAGGTCAAACGCCTGGCTCGGGTCGCGGAACGCGAGCGTATCGCGCGCGATCTGCACGACGTGCTCGGTCACACGCTGTCGTTGATCACGGTCAAGAGCGAACTGGCGGCAAAGCTGCTCGAGGTCGATTCGGCGCGAGCGCGCGCGGAACTGCAAGCCATCGAACAAACCGCGCGGACGGCGCTCAAGGAGGTGCGCGCAACGATTTCCGGTCTGCACGAACAAGGCCTGAACGAGGCGCTGGAGCAGGTTGCGGTCAGCCTGCGCGCAGCCGATGTTGCACTGGAACTGGAGCGTGATCCAGACATTGTCCCGCCGCTACAGGTCCAGGCTATGCTGGCGCTGATTCTGCGCGAGGCCGTGACCAACATTCTTCGCCACGCCGGCGCACGGCGGTGCCGAATTGTGATCGCCAAAGAAGGCAAGGGCATGCGTTTGGAGATTACCGATGATGGTCAAGGCGGCCTGAAGGCCGAAGGCTCCGGCGTCCAGGGTATGCGCGCGCGCATCGAGTCGCTGGGTGGCGAACTCCAATTGAAAAGCGGGTCCGGCACCCAAATCATCGCGCGGCTTCCAGAGGCCGCACTCCTGCCATGATCCGCATCCTGCTGGCCGAAGACCAGAACCTGCTGCTCGGTGCGATTGGCCAGTTGCTGGCGCTGGAAGACGATCTGGATGTTGTCGGCCGCGCCGCCGACGGCGATGAAGCCCGCGCGCTGATCGAGCAACACCGGCCCGACATGGTCGTCAGCGATATCGAAATGCCCGGCATGACCGGCCTGGAGCTGGCCGAATGGCTGGCCCGCGAGCATCCGGAAATCCGGGTCGTGATCCTGACCACGTTCGCCCGGCCGGGCTATCTCCGACGGGCGCTGGAAGCCGGCGTTTCGGGCTACCTGCTGAAAGACACGCCGGCCGAAAAGCTGGCCGATGCCATCCGCCGGGCGCAGCGCGGAGAGCGCGTGATCGCCCCCGAACTGGCCTTGACCGCGTTTGATGCCAAAGACCCGCTCACGATGCGCGAGCGCCAGGTGCTGCGGCTGGCCGGCGAAGGCATTTCCAACGCTGAGATGGGTCGCCGGCTTCACCTGGCCGAAGGCACCGTGCGCAATTACCTGTCCGAGGCGATCGGCAAGCTCAATGCCGACAACCGCATCGAGGCCTGGCGAATCGCTCGCGATCAAGGCTGGTTGTAGCCCGCCAATGTCGGCCTGCCGCGCAGGCGGTCGGTGCATTTGCCGCGCACCTTTGGTCAAGTCCGACAGGCTGCTAGATTCGGCTGGGCTATACTGCCGTTTGCACAGGTATTGACTGGCCTTTCAGCAGCCTGCTAAAACTCGGAAATACGACGATGGGGGAAGAACATGCTGAACAAAACAAGCTATTTGATCGCTCTGATGGTGGCATCCATGTTTGCCTTGTCCGGTTGCCGTGCTGGCGCCGAGATCCGCAACGTGGAAGACGCCCCGATAGCCGGCAATCCGAGCCTTGAGAAGGTTCGCGATGCCATCATTCGTGCGGGTGCCAACCGCGGTTGGCGCATGAGCCCGCAAGGCGACGGGACGATCCTCGGGACCCTGGATGTGCGCAATCACGTGGCTCGTATCAACATCAGCTATGACCGCTCGAGCTATAACATTACGTATCGCGAGTCGGCAAACCTGAAGCACAATCCGAATCGGGGAACAATCCACAAGAATTACAATAGCTGGATCAAGAACCTCGATACAGACATCCACAATGAACTGGTTTTGATTCAATAAGCTTGCTGCTGGAGTCGTTCATGCGTGGTGGTGGCGCTGCCCCTCAATGCTCGAGTAGACATTACTAGCAGCGGGGCTGGAGGGGACACCTGAGCGGGGATCAGGCGCGGCCCGGACTTGATCCGGGGGCCGGGATGACGGAGCCGGGGGCCGCAAGCTGCTACTCGCCGGATTCGGCCTCGCTGCATTCGTCGTCCGGCCGGCTGACCGGAAGCTCCGTGTGGTTCTTTAACAGCCGGGCGGTGTTTTCCACATCCATGGGACGACTGAAGTAGTAGCCTTGCCCTTCCGGGCAACCCGCGTTCTTCAGGAATTCGAGCTGATTCTTGCGCTCGACGCCTTCGGCCACGATTCCCAGGCCGAGGCGTTGGCCCAGGTCGATGACCGAGGCGGCGATGTTGGCATCGGACTTGTCGTGCGGCAGCCCGCCGACGAAGGATTTGTCGAGCTTGACAAAGTCCACCGGGAATTTTTTTAGGTAGGCCAGCGACGAATAGCCGGTCCCGAAATCGTCGACCGAGATCAGGATACCCATTTCCCGCAGGCTCTTGAGCAGTTGCACGGTCCAGTCCGGATCAATGACCAGCACGCTTTCGGTGATCTCGACCCGGATCTCGCAGCCCTGCACGCCGTGACGTTGCATGGACGTCCGGATCGCTTCCAACAAACCTGAATCCTGGAACTGGATGGGCGAAAAGTTGACCGCGATGCAGCCGAAGGGGACGCCCTCGTCCCGCCACTCGGCAATCTGGCGGCAGACCTCCTCGAAGACCCAGGCGCCCAGCTCGATGATCATGCCGTTTTCCTCGGCCACCGGGATGAAACGATCCGGACCCACCATGCCGAGTTCGGGACTGTGCCAACGCAACAGGGCCTCCAACCCGATGACCCGGTTGTTCGATAGCGTAACGGAGGGCTGGTAGTGGAGCAGGAACTCCTGGTTGTCGAGGCCGCTCCGGAGCCGGCGCTCGATCAGGAGCCGGAATTCCATCTCCTCGGTCATTTCCGGGCTGAACACGACAACCTCGCCGCGACCATGGCGCTTGGCCTCATACTTGGCCATGTCGGCCTTGCGGAGAAGCTCTTCCAGGTTGATGCCGTGCTCCGGAGACAGGGCGATGCCGACACAAACGGTGGGATGAACGGGGGCCTGGTCGAGCTGAAGGGGAGCGGTCAAGCTCTGCAGTCGTTGACGGATGATGTCGATTGCCTCCTCGGCGTCGGTAACGTCTCCAACCACCATCACGAAGTCATCGCCGAGCAACCGTGCCACGTAGTCGTCTCTGCCGCACATCTTTCTCAGGCGCCGGGCCAGCTCCTCGATCAGCTTGTCGCCCACTGCGTGGCCGAAGGCATTGTTTACGGTCTTGAGCCGGTCCACGTTCATGACGGCCAGGGCCCGATTCGGTATCGCCCCGGCCTCGCCGGGAATATCCGCGCTCTGAAACCAATCCTTCAGGGCGTCATGATTGGGCAAGCCGGTCAGGAGGTCGTGGTAGGAGAGATAATCGACCTTGCGCTCGTAGTCGCGAAGTTGGGAAATGTCTTCGAAATTCACCACCAGGTTGGGGTCGCCCCCTTCGGGATCCTCTACTTCGCTGACGGCGGCCCGCGACACGAACATGTGACCGTCCATGCGCCGCTGTAGCAGATCGCCGCGCCAGCGGCCTTCGGTCTGGAGCCCCTGGCGGAGGTGACTCTCTTGCTGTTCGACTTCCAGGAACAGGGGGAGGGTGCCGATGGCATCGTCCCGTTCGCACCCGATGAGGCGCGTATAGGCCTGGTTGACGTCCAGGATCACGAAATCCGAATCGCAAAGCATCATCGCCTCGCCGGCGCCGCGAAAAGCGGCGGCCACCAGCTTGAGTTGGCGCTCGGCTTCCAGGCGTCGGCTGATGTCGCGTGCCACCACAAAGGACTGTGCTTCTCCTTCCAGGCTCTGGAAGCGTACAGTGGTCACCTCTGCTGGAAGCCTGGTGCCTATCCGGGGTGTGCTCGAAAAGCGCCCGGTAGCGCGCCTCGCTGGCGACGAGTTCCTGATTGGCGGCCTTGGCCTTGGAAATATAGAAGCGTAGCAACAGAAACAGGGTGGCACCCGCGAAAAGTGTCAGAACCAGGCTTTCCACCACGTGCCGACCAAATTTGGCGGGTGTAATCACCTGGGCTACCGCCAGCTCGTAGACATCCAGGATCAGGGACAGGCCCAGCAGAATGACGCCGAACAGCGTGGAGACGCGCAAAGGATGGATTCGGAGACCCGGCATCTTTTCCCCCTCGCCCCGGGCCATCGAACCGGTCATTTGCTGGCCTTCCATGAGCTGGGTAATCAGTAGGACGACGAAAGCCGAGATCGTGACAAAGGCGGCGCCCTTGAACATCTGCATCCACAAGGCCTCACGGCTCAAATGACCCGTTTGGAACAGGTAGAAGTCCGATGCGACGATCCAGGCCAGACCCATCGCGAGATAGGCCAGGGCGACCAGCACCGGCAGCCAGCGCCGCCCGGCGGGCAGGTATCGCACCAGCAGATACAGCGCCAGCGCCGAGAGCCCGACGAACACACTGCCCTTGATCGCTGCTTCCGCAAAGGTGCCCAGATCGAGGACGCCAGTGAACACCAGGAAGGCGTCCGATGCCAGGATCCACAGGAGGCCCAGTGCGAGGTAGATGAACGCGATTCGACGGCCGGAACGGGACAAACGCGCCGGGCGTCCCGGTATTTCCTGCGGTCCCGTGCGTTTTAGTGATTTACCGTGAAGCACTCTTGAACTCCGATCACCTTCCCGAACTGTACACTACTATTAAGTCCAGTTACTTGACCCACCAAAAGTGGGCGCAGTAAGCTGTCCGAAAATTCGCCGACAGGCGGGGGATTAAATATGGATGTTTCAGCGTTTGGAACCCTGGCGCAAGGGTTTATTCCGCATGGTCATTGCTACCTTTGGACGCCGAGCCTCGTCATACTGCACGCGGGCTCCGATGCGCTGATCGGCCTGGCATACGTGGCGATCCCGATTGCGCTGCTGATGGTGGTCAGGCAACGCCGGGACTTGCCGTTTTCCTGGATGTTCGTGCTGTTCGGTGTTTTCATCGTCGCCTGCGGCGCCACACACTGGGTGGAGATCTGGAATATCTGGAACGCGAATTTCTGGTTCTCCGGCGGCATCAAGTTCGTAACGGCCGCGGCTTCCATTCCGACTGCCTACATGCTTTTCAGACTGCTGCCCAACATCCGGTCGATACCCACCCGCGACGACCTTGTACACGCCAATCGCGCGCTGGAGAATGCCAATTACGAACTCGAGCAGTTCAGTTCCGCGGTTTCACACGACCTGCGGGCGCCGCTGCGAAGGATGTCGGGGTTCAGCGAGGCGCTGAAAACCAACCATTCCGGACAGCTCGACGAGCAGGGGCAGCATTATCTGGACCGCATTCAGGAAGCGAGCGACAGCATGGAAGCTATCATCGATGACCTGTTGAGCTTGTCCCGACTCCAGCGGGAGGCGCTGAAAAACGAAACCGTGGATTTGTCCCGGATCGCTGAGCGAATCGTGACCGAGTTTCGGGAAGAGGATCCCGAGCGCCGAGTGGAAGTCGATATACAATCGGGGCTGACGCTCCGGGGCGACGCCAACATGCTGACCATCGCCTTGAAGAACCTGCTTTCGAATGCCTGGAAGTTTAGTAAAGAAGAGTCGCAGGCGCGCATCACGGTTGGCGGAACGACAGTCGAAGGTCGGCGTGTTATC
>JAIVHD010000026.1 GCA_020201235.1 Lysobacteraceae bacterium | reverse complement strand
CTCTTGATCATCCTCGTCGTTTTCCCCACAAGGTGCACCCAGCATGCTCAACAAAATGCAAATCCTGTCCGATGGGCCCTGCTGGGCATGCACCGGAGCGGCCATGGCAAGCATCATCATCGATGCAAGGATCAAAACAAGATTCCTGATATTCATGAAAAGCCTCCTCAATGTTTGACTGATTACGTCAAGTTCGCCGATCCCGACGCTTCGTTGACGACATCAATAATGAGAGGCTGCGCTCGGAAAGACCTGATCAAACCCTGTGATATTCCTGACAGTTTTACCCCGCCTTACTCACCACCCCACCGTCACGGGGACCTGCGTGCAGGCGCACAACCGACCCGGTGCGCTTCGCCTGCGGCTCAACAGCACCCTACGAAACCCAATGCCCCTCCCGCGCTCGAACCCACCCGCGTAGGGTGCCGTTGAGCGCAGCGAAGCGCACCAGTCCCCGACATTATCTAACCCCGCCTTATTCACAACCCCACCGACTGCGGCACCGCCAGGCCTGAGCGTCTGCGGCGTTTCGCAGCCACGCGCATCCTCGCCGGACAGGCCGCTCGGCCGTTTTGTAGGGTGGCGTTGAGCGCAGCGAAGCGCACCATTGACGCGACCTCATTCGCCGAACGACCCGTCGAACCGTAACTCGCCGATCCCCCAATCGCGTGCGTAATGACCTTGCCGGGCCCAACGGTGAAACGTCGAATACGGCCAATCGGCAACGCGTTGGCAATGTCCATGCTTGACCGGGTTGAAATGGATGTAATCGAAATGCGTTTGCAGATCATGCTCGTCGCGAATCCGGTGCTCCCAGAACCGGCGTTGCCAGATGCCGGCCTCGCGCCGGTGCTGCCGAATTGCGCTGCTTGCAGTCGCTGCCGAAAGCTGGCGCGAGAAGCGGCTTTTTATCATTCCCCAGCGCACGGAATAGTCGGTATCTTCTTCCGGCATTTTCCACACCGCGTGCATGTGCTACGGCAACACCACCCACGCAGCGATCTCGAACGGCATGCGCTGACGCGTTTCTCGCACCGCATGACGAAGATCGTCGATGCGATCGACCAGCAACACCGAGGCGCGATCACGCAGCGCGACGGTAAAAAAGTACGTCCCTCCCGACGTTCGGTCGCGTCGATAGTTTGGCATGGCAGGGATTTGATAGTGTATCAGCGTTTGATCGTACCCCGAACGCCGGGGACGGTGCGCTTCGCTTCGCTCAACGGCACCCTACGCGGACAATAGCGGTTCTGTAGGGTGTCGTTGAGCCGAAGGCGAAGCGCACCATTGACGCGACCTCATTCGCCGAACGATCCGTCGAACCGTAACTCGCCGATTCCCCAATCGGGTGAGTAATGACCTTGCCGGGCCCAACCGTGAAACGTCGAAAACGGCCAATCGGCGACGCGGCCCTAACGACGCCATGCTCAAGCCGATCCCGAAGAACCAGCTACTGCATGAACTTTGACGCCAGATTCCTGAATTAACCCGGCGCCGGCTGACCAATCAGCCGGCTCCAGCTCTTTGACATCACGTTGCCACGCATCATCGATTGTCCTGTTCGGCCCGAAAGGCTGTACGCCCCTTTTAAGCATGCAACTTTTTAGCGCGCCTGACGGTCTTTCTGCGCTGCAATCTTATCGACACAATCAACGATATCCTCCGCACCCCAGCGGTAGAACACATGATTACAGTAGACGACGGTGCAGGTGTGTGTTTCCAGCTTACCGGGCCCTTCACATGCGGCCTGGAACTGCTGAATGCCCGGTTGGGGTGCCAGGATGCCGCAGTATTCGGTGCTCGCAATCCCGGCCGGAAGCGGACGATCCAATGCCCTGCAGTAGTTGGGATCTCCATCCTGATTGCCGATCTCATCGGTCTCGGATAAATCTTCCTGAGCCTCATCTTCCCTGTCAGAAAAATCGCATTCTTCGACTTCCTGAGCGTACGGCGCGTACTTCTGGGCAAGCTCATCTTTGCAGGTACCTTCATCTGACTCTTCAGGTTCAGCCTCTTCGGCCTGGTTTCCCTCTTCTGCTTCTTCCAGCACCGTCATGAGTTCCCGCAAGTCTTCGGCCATTCGATCCATGAGCTTGGTCAGTGCTTCGATTTCGGACAATAGCTGGTCGACCTGCTTATCAATCTGCTTGATTTCCATTTCGATACCGGCGCTTTCATGGGCAGCCTGGTAGGCCGCCCGAAACTGCCGCATGACACGGCTTTGTGCGCCGCTCGCGAGGTCGCGTTTAAGCTCTTCAGCCCCCTCGCGCAAGGCCGACTGCTCCCCGCTCCGGAACCACCTGGCCCAGAAGCTCCGATTGTCGAGCAGGCTGATTACCGAGTCCGTGCTGCGCGCAAGCACCTCTATGTCAAAAATGGCAGGACGATCCAGATTGTCGAAGTCAAAAGCACGCCCCTCTCGCGCATGCCGCGCACCCATTTCGGCATAGCTGCGGATTCGGGAGGCAATGATTTCGCTGGACGAGTCCAGCATTTGTCGGATGGCCGCTTCCTGGACGGCGAAGTTGGCAATCAGCCGGGCAAAGTTGTTGAATGCCAGACCAGCACAACTAGCCGTGGCCGCGGCACCTGGAGAACAATTGTTCCGCAAGCGAAGCAGAAAGTTAGCGTAACTGTAGGTCTCATTCTTGGCAAGAATCTGATCAACCGTCTGCTGGTAGGCGCTGGCCTGCTCGCGGGTCGCCCCACCGAGATCGCTCAGCCGACCGGCAGCCTGAAGGAATTGCACACCCTCAACGGCCAGTTCAGTTGCCGAAACAGCGCTGAAAGAGGCATCAAGCGTGGTCAATGTGCGCACGAGCGTGCGAGCCTGGGAAGTCCGTGTCCGCAAGGCCCGGACTCGTTCCTGGCCTCGCAGTAGGGGTTGGTCAAGCCGCCGCAGCTCCGGATGGTGGTAGTTGCCATACTGAGTCACTCCACGGTGCCGCCCGATCAGTATTTTCTGGCGAGACTCCGCCGCATCAAGCTCGGAAATCAGCTTGTCCAACTGCTCTTCAGCAAGGGATGCTGTTCGCGAGATACTTTTCGCCAGCCCAAGGGCTGCCACCTTATCGACAGCCGGCTCCTGCTGTGATGTTCCTTCGCTTTGCTGGTATGGACCTTGCTCGTCTGCACTCAACTTGAAGTGTGGGCCCATGGCAACCAAGGCGACGAAGGCCAAACCAGAGACCAAGGTCGCCCTCATGGCTCTTCTCTCCCGGAACGGGGATCGGACTCCAGAAAGTCGTAGGCTCGACTGGGCGATCCACCGTGCCGGCGCAGCAGAACGCCGGTTTCGGTGCGCTCAATCACCAGACGTTCACCCACCTCCAGCCCCTGAACAATGGCTGCAAGCGTTGCACCATCCTGATAGTGGTCGTGGCCAAAGGTCAACGCGAGGCTGGTGCCCGACTGTATTCTTAGCCCCGTTGGATTGCGCTGGTGAGTTGTTTCCGAGTGCCGGCGGGGTGAATAGGGATCATGCTGCGCCTCGACACGCGGGTCCTGGCGGACCGGTCCGTAAGGGGATTCCTCGGCATCCTGATGTTGTGTTTCCTGGGCGGTGGCTGTCGCCAGGCCCAGCAGCAAGACAATGAAAGTCAAAGCGGCGAAACGCCGCCCGCATAATGCGGGCGACGGACTTGCCGTGGAGCTTGGAGATTTTCTGCAAAATGAGCGACTCATGTCAGCGCCCCAGTTCAATAACCACAAAGTCGCCAATCTTGGCCGCGCCGCTTAGACTGCTCCCGTCGGCATAGGCAAAGCGATCAAAGACACGGTTGACGCTGATGCGTCCAATCGGGCTTTGATCGTAGCCCAGCAATTCGCCGGTGAACGGGTCCGTGAGTTCGCGACCAACCGACATCACGGTGAATTGCGCGCCTTGCTGAACGTTGTTGCGACTGCCGGCCGAGATCACGATGGTGCGGTCATCCACTTCCACGACTCGGGCTTGGAAGGGGACTTTGCGCGCTTCCCGCGCAATAAACGCCACGGCCTCGTCGAGAGCCTCCTGGCTGGCCTCGCCCAGCGGGGTGGAGCTGAAATCGGCACCATCGAATTTGATCCCGCCGATGTCCAGGCCAATGGTCGCGCCGCGCGATTCCGCCTTGCCGGAGATCCGCTGGGAGTCGAGCACTTCTCCCGTGGTGGCGTCAACCAGCCGAACAATCAGACCCACGTGAGCCGTCTGTTTGTTGCCGCCAAGCCTCACGCCACCAATGTTCAGTCCGCCGCGACGGCCTCCCTCCTGAAGGTCAAAATCCGTCACGGTGCCCATCACCAACACCTGAGCGCCGGTCAACTGACCGATTCGTGCCGACTGGGACTGTGAGACGCGATCTCCGGCAGCAAAATCCTGTTCGGCCAGAACATCCTGTAACACCTGACGCTCCAGAACGATGAAAGCATCGGTCTGGATTAATGCATCAGTGAGCTGGTCGGTCAGTGCGTTGGACAGGGAATATTCAGCGCCACTGTTATAGGAAGATCTGTCATCAAAGCGAGAGACCGCCACGACAGGCTTCAGATGACTGCCTGAATATCCAGATTCGGCGAGAACCGGCCCTGCAAAGACTCCCGCGCTCATGATCGAGCAAAAAATCACTATAGCCATGAGACGGAATGGGTTGCACGTTTCCGAGGGATTGAAAAAACGTTTCATGCTTGCCTCCTTGAGTTCCGGGCAGAATTGCCCATGCCTTGAAAACGCTCATGGGTGGTTTTTTTTAAACCGGCAATGATTCCTTCGCGTGCAAGCATGCTCATACCCGCTATCCTCAATCCGCACACGCAGGCTTGCGGGTGAACCGCGGATTTAAAATTTTCGCTTCCCCACACGTTGACTGATTGCACCCGAATCGGACATCACCCATGGCATTTCTCGGCGGCGTCTTACTCCTCCTGATCGCGATGACCATCGCGGCCAACATGCATCCGGAAGGCCCGGCACTGGTGATTCTGCTGTTCTGGGCGTGCCCGGCCCTGTTCGGCGGGCTGTTCATGGCGCTCAATCAACGTGGCGGGCCGGCGGGTCGAGTCTGGGGCGCACTGCTCCTGCTGCTCGGCATCTGGCTGATGTCGCTGTTCTTCAGAATCCTGTAACACGCGCTGCAGCACATGCATTTGGTGCGTTTCAGGTAGGTCTCGACGGCACCCCACGAAACCCCGACCGCCCGCGTAGGGTGCCGTTGAGCGCAGCGAAACGCACCGACCAAACGACCAAACGACCAGCCTCGATTTCAAAATCCCACCCCCTCCAGCGTTAACCCCATGCACCCACCTTCGGAGAGGCACCATTGGAATGGGTATCATCGACCGCACCCACAATCCTCGACTGGATCAACGCCATCGCGGAACGACCGGAAGCCATATTGCTCGCTTCCATCTTGCTGTTTCTCGTGCTGGCGCTCGCGATTGGGCTCGTGTTTGCACTGGACTCCGAAGAACCCCGGCCGATTCGAACCATCGGCTGGCTGCTCCTGATCTGCAGCGTCACAGCCATCGGCTGCAGCTCAATAAGCCTACTGGCCTTATGAAGGCATTCGCCGCACTGCTGGTTCTACTATGGGCGTCTGTGCAAGCCGAAGCCCGCGACTATGTGCTCGAACACTACGTGGGCGATGGAACACTGATCGCCACCAGTCGCCTCAGCCTGGAATTCGGTCCAGAATCGGAGACCGGCGTCATCCCGATCTCGGGTCAGCGCATCGTCGACCGGGTCGACGATCGATACCGTGGCTTGATCGGCCAGCAACCCGGCGTGACGGGCCGGCTTTACGGCCGCCGCTTCACGCTGACGCTGGATAACAGCATTTTCGGAGATCCGCTGGAACTCGAGGCCGTATTCACCGACAACGACCGTGGAACCTTCAATGGCGAATGGCAACGCTTCTTCTGCTTCTCCGGAGGCAGCGGCTTCGTCCGCGCCTGGCCAATCGGATCGGCTGCTACGAAAATTGTTGAATAACCGGTGCTGCGTAGCCGGTGCGTTTCGCTGCGCTCAACGGCACCCTACGAAACGATCGTCATTTGGTCTGTTGGTTCTTTGGTCGTTTCGTTAAACCGGTGCGCTTCGCTGCGCTCAACGGCACCCTACGCAGGACGTAGTGGGTTTTGTAGGGTGCCGTTGAGCGCAGCGAAGCGCACCACCGGCCACCGGCCACCGGAAACCGGAAACCGGAAACCGATGAAGTTAACCATCCAACCACTCCTCCAGCCACTCTGGAAACGCCACCACCCTTTCGGCGTCGAACACTGCGGTCCCCTGCGCCCGCGCCCGCTTGACGATCAACTCCGGCACTTCCCGCGCGCTCAGCAACACCGCGTTGCCCGGCAGCGAGCTCAAGCGATCGGCGATGCTGTCGAGCTTGTAGAGGATCTTCGCTGTGGTTTCGCCCTCACCCATGTTCGAGGTCTTGCACTCGACGGTCAGCGCGCGGTTGTGATGCAGCACGAACAAATCCAGCTCGTTGCGCGGCGAGGTTCCGCTGCCGGCGTTCCAGGTCAACTCCAGCCCGGCGTGCACGTGCTCGGCGCCGAGTTCGGCTGCGGTCAGCCACGCGTATTCCTCCATCCAGCCGCCGGCGATATACCGGCACGCATCCGCCGAACGCAAGATCAATTCGCGATCACCATCGAAATCCAGCAGGCCCGCCGACTGCATCCCCTCCAGCGCCTCGCGCAATGGCCGCGCCGGAGGCCTAGGCAAATGCTGCTTCGGCGCCACCAGATTCTCGCCGTCCCGGTCCACTGCTTCGCTGGCGTGGTAGTTCAGCATTCCCAGCGCCGAACCCAGCGGCTCACATTCAGTCGCCAGTTTCAGCGTCAAGCCGCGTCGCGCCCGCGCGCCATCCATCCATTCGGCCGTCTCGCTGGCCGAAGATCGCAACGTCGCGTTGCACGCCGCCAGGTAATCGCCGGGCTGCAACACGCTGGGCAGGTCCTCAACCGTCACCGGCCCAGGCGCCATTCGAGCCATCCGCCGTGCGCCGCCGATCCACATCACCACCCGGAACTCTCCGTCGCGCAAGAGCCCGCGCAGCATCTGCATGCAAGCCAGGTCCCACGGCCCCGCCGAAGCCCCCAGCGCAAGAACCACTTCCCGCTGCCCGTCAGCCAGGATCATCCCT
>JAIVHD010000025.1 GCA_020201235.1 Lysobacteraceae bacterium | reverse complement strand
TCACCTGCCCGGGATGAACCCCGTAGGCCTGACCGATCTCATTGACCGTCTTGAGCCCGTGGATGGCCTCGAGCCCAACTTTCGCCTTGAATTCAGGGCTGTATGAATTACGCTTCCGTTTCTCGCTCATCCTGTATCTATCCCGATTCGGAGGCTTGGTTCTAGCTTAAACTGTTGTCCAGATATCGGGGTCCACTTTAGCCCATCACTGTAGCGCAGCCGGTCGTTAGCAACAAAAATATGATCGCAGTCCAGAACTTCGCATTCACATCCATTCTCCATTAGCATTAGAGGGAAGCCGAGCGTCTCTACACAAAAAGCGAAGATTCATTCTAGAATAATTTAGTCTGCGTAAACTCAATGATTAAAAGTCCATGGTTGAACTGACGTCTGTTCCCAGGCCGGATTCGATCGGCAAGAGGGAATTCCTGCATGATTTCAAACAGCCGGCAGTGCCCGCTGTTTTTAAAACTTTGACCGCGTCTTGGCCGGCTCGAGCCCATTGGCAGCCTGATTATCTTCGCAAAGTGGCCGGGGATATAATCGTTCCATTGTATGACAGCCAGCCGTCACGCGGTCGCAAACATCAGCATGCTCCTGCAGCATACTTGTCGCTTTCCGAGTATCTGGACCGGCTGGATTTTGGTGAGAATAATCTGCGGCTGTTCTTTTTCAATTTCCTGTCGGCCATTCCCGAACTGACCAAAGATTTTGAGTATCCGGATATCGGTTTGAAGTTCTTCCGCAAACTGCCAGTGCTGTTTATGGGAGGCCGGGGCAGTCGCGTTCAGCTGCATTTTGATATCGATATGGCTGATATCATTTTGGCTCATTTCGGAGGCCCCAAGCGGGTCATCCTGTTTCCACCGGATCAGACTCCGTATTTGTACCGGGTTCCGTTTTCGTTCAGCGCGCTGTTTGATGCTGGAATCGATCCGCCCAACTACGAGCGTTATCCAGCACTTAAACAGGCACGCGGCTACGTGGCCGATCTTGAGCATGGCGACGCACTCTACATTCCGCCCGGCTACTGGCATTACGTCAAGTACCAGGACATCGGCTTTTCCCTGTCGCTGCGCGCCTTCCCCCGCACACCGGCAAACCTGAGCCGGATGATCTACAACCTCACCGTTGTACGCAGTATTGAAGGCCTGATGCGCAAATTTGT
Source organism: Lysobacteraceae bacterium (assembly GCA_020201235.1). GTDB lineage: Bacteria > Pseudomonadota > Gammaproteobacteria > Xanthomonadales > Wenzhouxiangellaceae. The sequence goes on along the minus strand of JAIVHD010000025.1, from coordinate 5,969 downwards.
CGGTCAGCCGTGGAACGATCGTAATGAACGACGGGCCAGGGTGAAAACCCATCGCGCACTCGGGCTTCCTCTCTGACCAGGCACTCAGCCCAATACACGGGAAATGCTTTGAGGATCCGGGTCAAGTCATCCGGATGCAGACCGCGGCCCAGTCTTGAAGCCAACTTGCTCACCATAATTCCGGCTGGGGGACCGTCACGTCCTGCGGCCAGGGCGCTTCGCTTGGTCGAGCATCCGCACCGGTCGTTATCGACCATCCGGGTCAGTACGCTTTCGGTGCACTCGGTCGCGAAAGGCCCCGGCCACAAGGCCTGTCGGCCCTCGCGACGGCACGGTGGTGAATAATCCAGATTGAAAGCAGAAGCAACATGATCCGGTCAATTCTGCGTTGTGCAACAGCGAAATCCGGGGTCAGGTATGAATGAAATTGTGGGCATGTCAATGATGGGCCAGACCGACATCCGGCTCAAAGTGGTTGGATCCGTTACTCGACTGGTGGCGTGCCTCGCCATGGTTGGGTTAATTGGTGGCTGCGCCCTTTGGTTCCCCACCGAGGCCGGCGACGATCTGGCGCATTTCAAGCACCAGGCACCGCAACCGGGCCAGCAGGCGCCGAACGCGACCGTTCGGAAACTGGATGGCTCCGAGGTTGCGCTTGTCGAGCTGTTTGGTCGCCGTCCGGTGGTTTTGCAGCTTGGTTCCCACTCCTGCCCGGTCTATCGTTATCGGCGTTTCGATATGTCCCAACTGCAAGAAACCTATCAGGATCGGGTCGATTTTGTGGTGGTCTATACGATCGAAGCGCATCCGGTTGGCGCGCCCAGCCCGTACCGCGACGAAGAATGGCTGAGCTTCTTTAACTGGATTACCAACACCCGGGTTCCGCAACCCGGCAATGTTGACGCGCGCATTGCCCAGGCGGCCCAATCGACCCGTGAACTGGCGCGAAGCGACCTGGTCGTGGTCGACGCAATGGATGACCAGGCCTGGCGCGCCTTCGGTGCCGCACCTTCTGCTGCATTCGTCATCGACAGGCGCGGCAATGTGGTTCTGACCCAGCCCTGGGTTGAACCCGACGGCATCCGTGAAGCGCTGGACGGGCTGTTGCTCCAGACCGACTGACCGCAACGCTTTCACGGATTGTTCAGCGCATCAATCAATCCATGGAGGAACTGCTGATGCGCTGCGGGAAACCAGCGTCCAGAATATTTTGCCAGAGCGGCTTCCACGCATCCCAGTTATGCCCGCCTTCCACAGTGAATACATGTGAGTCGGGCAGGGCCTCAGCGATGACGGCATTGGCATCGGCAAAACGATCACTAATGCCGTAAGCCAGCACCACGTGTGGTGGATCCTGCCTGCTGATTTCAATTTGCAGCCGGCGCCATGTCCGCCGCTCATAATCCTTGCCGGAATCGAATTCTCTGTTCCAGGCGAGGAGGCCGCCATCATTGCGGATTTCTTCGCTGATTTTCTCGTCGCCGGTAAAGGGTGCCAGCAGGAACATTCCGTCAACACACTCCGGGTAATCCTCGGCGTAGAGAATCGCGCCGAAGCCGCCCAGTGAAATGCCCATTAACCAGATTTGTGTATAGCCCTGTTCGCGCGCAGGTTTGATGACATCTTCATGCAGACGCTTGGTGATGGATCGGTTCATGTAATAACCGAAATGACCGTCGACGGAAAGGACATCCATGCCCTTATCCCGGACCAGATCAAAAAAACCCTGTTGCCGGAAGTCACCTTCGCCGCTGCGCCGGCCAGGCAGCATGACGATGAGCGTATCGGATTCGCGATCCTGTTGAGCCGAGTCAACCGATATCGGTACTGTGGCTTTGGGTACAAAAAGCGAGCAGCCGCTCGACATTAACAGGCTTAGCAGGATGTATCCGACTCTCATCTGCACTTCTCCGTAGATCGGTTTGGCCGCAGGGCAGTCGCCCTGGAGTGGGCCCGTTAGCGGGCAATACCTGTGTACTCGGAAAGTATGCCCCATTGTGTATTCCACTGCACCTGCTCAAAGCCGGTCTGGTCCAGAGCCGAGAGAATTGTCTCGGGTGGCACACAATGCTCGATCGTATCCCAGTAATAACGCATCAGCACCTGGGCCTCCGGGGAACGGCGGAAGATGCGGGTGATTTGCGGCACCACCCCGCGCAAGTAAAAACGCTCCACTCGTCAACGCATCATGGACAACAATCGCTGCCGTCGCGCCAATCGTGCCCACAACCGGCCGGTGACAAACCAGCAGACGAATGCCGCCTCACGCAGACTCACCGCCAGATTGCGCGGCGTCGGATACCAGGCGCTCTCGGCCGGCACCAGGGCCGCCTGCAAACTGAGTTGCGATGCATACAGCCTGAGGCGACCCAAATGATAGCGGCTGCTCAATATCGCCAAACTGTCGCAGGCGGGAAGCAGCGTGCGAACCTGACGCAGATTTTCAAATGTGTCCCGGGAACTTGTTTCAAGAGCCAGCCGCGTACTCTCCACGCGTCCCCGCTGAACCAGCCAGTCCCGGCCAACCACCGCTTCGGAAGGCGTACCGCCACCCGTCAAAAACAACTGCATCTGCAAATGTTTCACCGCCAAAACCTCGGCACACGCAAGGCGCGATCGATATTCGGACGACGGCTGGGCGCTGTTCAGGGAGTGACCGCAAATCACCAGCCAGTCGACCGGCGGGCAGCCGTTGTGAACAAGCGCATGCCGAAGCACCCATAGCCATGCCAGCAGAACTGCCAGTCCGCCGCTGGCCAGCGCCACCACCAAACTAACAGCCAACGATTCGCGCAATGCCGAGTCGCCCATGACGTCACGGATAGATCTCAAGGCGGAACCGCTGAGTGCCGATTTCATCGTTAGATCATATCAAGTGAACCAACCGGCGGGCAGCTGAGTTGCGAGCTAGCGGCAATCCTTCTATACTCCCGGCTTTCGGATGCCCGGAATTCACCGTCGGCAAATCAGTGATCAATGCAAGCTTTGCACATATCAGCAATGACAGTAACCTGCGCGGCCGGTGCTGGCCTCGACGCCATCCGAAGATCGCTGTACGCGCAGGCCAGCGGATTGCGCGCCAACGACTTCGCCGACTGCAATCTGAGCACGTGGATCGGCCGGGTTGACGGCGTAGAGCGTGTACCCATCGCGCCATCGATGCGTGATTACGAGTGCCGCAACAACAGACTCGCGCTGCTCGGACTGGAGCAGGACGGGTTCGCAGCCCGGGTCGCGTCTGTGCGAAAACGATTCGGTGCCGAACGCGTCGCCTGCGTTCTGGGCACCAGTACGGCCGGGATCGAGCAATCCGAGCAGGCCTACCGACAGCCTGAGCATTCGAACCGCTTCGGCAGCCGGCTGGCCCACAACCCGCACACCTCGACGCGCTTTGTGGCCGAGACGCTGGGACTGGCCGGACCGGTGATGACGATCTCTACGGCCTGCTCGTCCAGCGCCAAGGTATTCGCCAGTGCCGCCCGGCTGATCGATGCCGGTTTGGCCGACGCCGCCGTGGTTGGGGGCGTGGACAGTCTTTGCCTTTCAGTGCTCCACGGTTTTAATTCACTGGAGCTGGTTTCGCAACAACCCTGCCGGCCGTTTGATCGCGATCGTAATGGCCTGAATCTGGGCGAGGCGGCAGGGTTTGCAGTGCTTGAGTCCGACCCATCAAATTCGATCGGACGCTTGCTGGGCTGGGGCGAAACCTCTGACGCCTGGCACATGGCCGCGCCCCATCCCGAGGGGCGCGGTGCCATTTCTGCAATGCAGACCGCACTCGCCAGCGCCGGGCTGGAGCCGGCTGAGGTGGATCACATCAACTGCCACGGCACCGCCACGCCGATGAACGATCGCATCGAGGCCGGTGCCTTGCGGCACGTGTTCGGCACCCCGCCCCCGGCGGTTTCAACCAAGGCCTGGACCGGACATACGCTGGGCGCGGCCGGTATCGTCGAGTCGGTATTCAGCCTGTTGGCCATCACCGACCAGAGAATTCCGGCCAGCCTGAACTGCGTCGAGCCCGAACGGGACTGGTCGGACTTCATCCTGCGCCAGGCGCGACCAGCGTCAGTCAGGATCGTGCTGAGCAACTCGTTTGGGTTTGGCGGCAGCAACTGCAGCTTGCTGTTCGGAGCACCATGAGCATCAAGATCGACATTCTGGGCGTGGGGATCTCGGCCCCCGGCATCCCCGACTGGAACGGGCTGCGAGCAGTTCTTGACGGCGAGCCACTTTCGAGCGAGCACGAACTGCCCCAGACCTCGCTGTTGTCACCGCGCGAACGACGGCGTGCCCCGGCAACCGTCAGGCTGAGTTTCGCCGCGGCCGAGCAGGCTTGCGCCATGGCCGAAATCTCGCCGGATCGCCCGGCGGCGGTGTTCAGCTCTGCAATGGGGGATGCCGAACTTGCCGATTACATGTGCCGCACCCTGGCAGAATGTTCGCAGCCGTTATCCCCGACCCGATTTCACAACTCGGTTCACAACGCGGCGGCCGGCTACTGGTCCATTGGCACCGGCGCGTTCGCCGATGTGACGGCTGTCTCGGGCTGGAACGACAGCGCAGTGGCCGGCCTGATCGAGGCGTCGACACGGGCCGCAACGGGTTCCGGGCCGGTTCTGCTGGTGGTCTATGACGACTACGGCCAGGGCCCGCTCACCCGCGTGTGGCCGGTACGCCAGCCATTCAGTGCCGCGCTGCTGATCTCCGCACCCTCGACCAAGAACCATTCATTGGCCCATCTTGCCCTGCGCGCGAGCAATGCGAGAAACCAGCATCCGGACCTGCCCGCAGCACTGCTCGAACGAATGGCCGACAACCCGGCGGCGCGGCTGTTGCCGTTACTGGCACTGCTGGCTGGAACCGGTCCGGCGGCGATTACAATGGCCGCCGAATGCGGCTCCGGGCTGCACATCGAAAAGATCAGGGCATGAGGGAAAAGATCAGGGCATGAGGATTTTCGCCGTCATTCCCGCGCGCAACGAAGCGCGCACCATTCGCGCGGTCGCCAGTGCGGCCATCAATCAGGTCGACCGGGTGATCGTGATTGATGACGGCTCCGAGGACCAGACGACCGCAGCGCTGGACGGGCTGGCGCTAGACCTGATCCGGCGACCCACGCCCGGTGGCAAGGCCGCCGCCTTGGCAGCGGGTTTCGAGCACGCACTGGCACGCGCGGCCGACCTGATCATCACGCTCGACGGCGACGGCCAGCACGACCCGGCAGATATCGCGCGACTTGTCGCCGCCGCACACGCCTTTCCCGAGCATCTCGTACTGGGCGCGCGGCTGCGCAACCGCAGCGGCCAACCGCACATCCGGCGCTTCGCCAACCACTTCGCCGATTTCTGGGTGTCATGGGCCAGTGGCCAGCGCGTTCCAGACAGTCAGACCGGCTTTCGCGTCTATCCACGTCGGCTGCTCGAGACCGTGCGGCCGTCAACTCGCCGCCGTCACGGTTTTGTGTTCGAAACCGCCATGCTGGTCGACGGCGCGCGGGCCGGCTTCCCCTGTGTGGCGGTGCCGATCGACAGCGTCTACCGCGACGACGCCCGCCCCAGCTACTTTCGTGCGGGCAAGGACGTCTGGGAGATTACCCGGTTCATATCCGGGCGCATACTGCTGTGCGGGCTTTATCTGCAAGGGCTGTGGCGCAGCCTCAGGTATCGGGCGAAATTTCACGCCGCTTCGCCTGGCACGGACTATTCATGAACCGACGTCGCGAGGCGCCGCCAGGTCCTGTAGCCGGGGCGTTTGACGACCGGGCGGACCGCAGGCGTGCCCGGCAGTACGTTGAGGATTCAGAGGTTCCCTAGTGGGCCATGCGGCTAATTAGGTAACACTCAGCCGCCGCACAAGCGCCGTGGGCTGCGTTGCACTCGCTTGAATTGGCTCGGGCCAGTCCTGCGCTTGCGCGCCTTGCCCACAACGCTTGTGCGACGGCTGAGTGTTACCTAATTAGCCGCATG
>JAIVHD010000209.1:2939-4041 GCA_020201235.1 Lysobacteraceae bacterium | reverse complement strand
TCCTTGACGCCGTCGGCCAGGAACCGGTTCAAGGCCAGCACCAGCACCAGCACGATGCCCCACTGCAGCGCCATTGTACCGGTGCTGTAAGTCACCAGCGGGTTCCACCAGGTGTCCGGGTTGTCGCGCACCGACTGGTAGATCCACCAGCCGAACAGGACCAGGAAGACGACCGGGATGGCGCGGATGATGAGCGCGAACCAGGCGCCGATGCGGATGTCGCTGCTGGCGTCGATTTCTGCCGCGGCCCGATTCACGCCGTATTTCAGGATCGCGAGCGCGGTCAGCAGACCGCTGATCAGCAGACCGACGCCCCAGACCCAATCCTGGTTGTTGAGGAACTCGATCGACAGCGCCGAGGGGATGCCGAAAAGGAAAGCCACGACGCCGACGAGCATCGCAGCGTTGCGGCGAATGAAGCCGAAGTTCATCAGGTTAGTGGTGGCCAGCTCGAACATCGCGATGAACGACGACACGCCGGCCAACGCCAAAGCCAGGAAGAACAACGGCGAAATGATCCAGGCGCCCGGCATGGTCGCGATCAGGTCGACGATGTAGATGAACGTCAGGCCGACGTGGCCTGCGTCCAGCGCCTGCTGCGCGATGTCCGGGGTGGGCGCGACGGCAAACAGCGTGCCGAGCACGAGCGTGGCGGCGAACATGCCGACCAGCACGTCGGAAAAGGCCACGATGCCGGAGTTGACTGAAATCTCCTCGTTCTTGCGCGCGTAGACCGCGTAGACCATCATCAGGCCCCAGCCGGCGCCGGTCGACCAGGCCGCCTGGGTGAATGCCTCCAACCAGACCCGAGAGTGTGCAAGCTGCGACCAGTCCGGCACGAACAGGAATCGCAGTCCGGCGGCCGACCCGGGCAACATCACGGCGCGCACCGCCAGCAAAACGATGATCGCCAGCAATGCGACGAGGAATACCTTGAGCACGCGCTCCAGGCCGCCCTTGATGCCCTGGAACACGACGAACGTGGTGAAAACGACCGCGGCGGCGTGGCAGCCGACCGTCTCGACCGGGTTGTTGATGAAGGCGTCCCACTGCACCTGGCCAAAGGTGGTCGCGCCGGTCGCGGCAACGTCCGGCACCAACC
>JAIVHD010000209.1:1083-2888 GCA_020201235.1 Lysobacteraceae bacterium | reverse complement strand
CGGCCGCGACGCGCGGAAAGCGCCAGATGTTGCCGGTGCCGACCGCCATCGAGACCGCCGCGATGATGATGGCGAGTCTTCCGCTCCATTGTTCTTGTTGTGGTTGCGCCATGGCGAGCCGTTGATTTTGGTCAAGGCCAGAGTATATACGGCGCCCCCGATTCAGGTCCATCGGGCGTCAGGCTGCTTGCCGGCAGGCGCACACTGCGGGCTTGTGCCGCGGCGTTACAATCAAAACGAATCTGAACCAGTAAAGGATCGATCATGAAGAGATTCGAATTCAGAAACGGAGACGCTATCGACGCCATCGGCCTGGGTACCTGGAAATCAGAACCTGGCGAAGTCGGTCAGGCCGTGGAGGCTGCACTCGAAGCCGGCTACCGCCACATCGACTGCGCGGCAATCTACCGCAACGAGGCCGAGATCGGCGAAGCGCTGCAAAAGGTCTTTTCGCGCGGTGAGATCGAGCGCGAGGACGTCCACATCACCTCCAAGCTCTGGAACACCGCGCACCTGCCGGAAGACGTTGTTCCGGCGCTGAACAAGACCCTTTCCGATCTCAGGCTTGATTACCTGGATCTGTATCTGATCCACTGGCCGGTGGCGTTTCGTCGCGGGCTGGAGGGCTTCCCCCAAAGCGAATCCGACTACCTGACCCCCGACCAGGCCCCGATTATCGAAACCTGGAAAGCCATGCTGGCCGCGCGCGACCAGGGTTTGATCCGGCATGCGGGCGTTTCCAATTTCAGCGCCCGCAAGCTCGACGAACTCGCCGGCGACGGCACTGAGCTACCGGAGATGAACCAGGTCGAACTGCATCCGTACCTGCAGCAGGACGCACTGCTGGCTTATTGCCGCCAGCACGACATTCTGGTCACGGCCTATTCGCCACTGGGCAGCAGCGACCGACCGGAATCGATGAAGGGCGAGGACGAGCCGTCGTTGCTCGAGAACGAAGTCATTGGTGAGATTGCCGAGAACAATTCGGCAACCCCCGCGCAGGTCCTGACCGCCTGGGCGGTGGCCCGCGACACCATCGTGATTCCGAAGTCAACCAATCCCGACCACATCCGGAAGAACCTTGAAAGCACCGAACTCGAGTTGGACGGCCGGGACATGCAACGCATCCGGGACCTGGATCTCCACTACCGTTACATCGGGGGCGACAGCTTCCGCACCGAAAGCGGCCTGTACGGCAACATTTTCGATGACTGAGCCCGGTTTTGTCATTCCATTGCTTTCAGGGTTACTAATGCGCTCATCAATGATCAACTTGCAAGCTTTCGGTACAATCTGAAAGGAAGACACGACATGAGAAACGCGATAAGCCGCCATCTTTTCGTGATGTAGACGATTCTGCGTTTTTTCTTGGCCCGCCTCTTACAGCAGCAACCGAAGAAATTCCGACAATGTGCCCCTTTTGTTTGGCAACGAAATAATGGTATGCGACATTCGCCATCGTGGTGAAGCCAGTCACGTTTACCGCTACAGTTTCCAGTTCGTCCGGAAGAGGAAATTCAGGATCGCTACTGCCGACTCTGGAGTTGACGACAATGATGTCGACGTCGCCCATATTCTCAAGTAGTTTCTCAAGGGCGCCAACCGATTCATGCACCTGAGTCAGATCCATGTGTGACTTGAAGCACTCACCTGGCAGCTCTTTTTCGAGCGAGTCAAGCAAATGGGATCGCCGGCCGGTTATGCCAACGATATAACCCGCTTCCGACATTTGTCTCGCGAGCTCGCGACCGATCCCGGAGGTAGCTCCGATAATTATGCCTTTCATAAAAGCACCCGTTGATAAC
>JAIVHD010000209.1:0-1003 GCA_020201235.1 Lysobacteraceae bacterium | reverse complement strand
ATGTAATGCCGCGCGCCTCTTCCGGCCCGATGCGGGCGGACCATCTGCAGGTCGACGTCGAAGCCGGCCTTCTCCAGGCGTTCGGTGAACCGCCGATCCGGCGAGGCCGACCACACCGCGAGCACCCCGTCGGGCTTCATCGCCCGGCGCGCGGCAGCCAGGCCGGCAGGCGAATACAGCCAGTCGTTTTCACGACGAATCAACGCTTCCGGACCATTGTCGACATCCATCATCACGGCATCGAAACGCCCGGCGCTTTCACGCAGCAGTCGCGCTACGTCGCCGACGAAGACCTTCGATCGGGGGTCCTGAAGGGGATGCCCGGCAGCATCGCCGAGCAGATCGCGGTTCCAGTCGACGACCTCGGGCACCAGCTCGGCGACCACGACCTCGGCGGCGTCACCGACAGCCTTGAGCGTCGCGGCCAGGGTGAAGCCCATGCCCAACCCGCCAATCAGCAGGCATGGCGACCCCTTTTCCGTCAGGCGCTTGCAGGTCAACTCGGCCAACGCGATCTCCGACCCGTGGACGCGGCTGTTCATCAGCTCCCCGCGACCCGGAATCGAGATCGCAAACCGGTCGGCGTGCCGATGCAGCTTCAATTCGGTGTCGGTGTCCGGGATCGTTGCAGTGGCCAACAGTGTCGAACGCGGCATTTACTCTCCAAGTTGCTGGTATCCGGCCAGCATAACGCGCCCGCCGCCTTGCCAGAACGCGCCGCAGGCTTCAGAATCAGACTTCCTCCATCCAGGGCCCGACCGTGCAAGCAATGATACGCAAGCTCCTGTTGGCAGGCCTGGGGCTGTTGGTCTGGTCGGCTGCCAGGCCGGTCTGCGAAGTGCCGCTCTCGCAGTGGCAGGTGACCCACTACGACAGCGAGGCGGGTTTGCCCCTGGATGCACTTTACGCACTGGGCCAGGATGCAGCCGGGTTTTTGTGGGTTGGAACAGAGGACGGCCTGGCCCGCTTCGATGGCCGAAGCTTCGAACGGATAGATCTGACC
>JAIVHD010000245.1 GCA_020201235.1 Lysobacteraceae bacterium | reverse complement strand
GTTCTATGACGACGGAAGCGTTGAAAACGCCATTTTTTTCGGTGGTGGCCAGGCCGGCGAAGACGACCATTTTCTTGGCGTGCGGTTCGAGCTGGCCGATTTCGGCCTCCCTCCGGGGACTGTGGAGCTGACCGGTTTCTGTGTCGGAAACCAGCTCGATTTCAGCGCCGCAGGCGGCCCGTGGCCGAACGAAGTGTTCGTTTACCGTGACCTCGGCGGCATTCCCGACCTTGACAATCCGCAACGCCAGGCCACGATATCGACCGGCGATGGCCGCGGTGCGTTCGAGGTCGTGTTCGATCACGCATGGCCGATTGCCGAGCCGGTATTCTGGATCATGGCGCGAGGCGATCCAATGCACGCCGGCGAGGATTTTAATATCGAGTCCGACCAGTCCGCGGAACCCGCTGGCAAAAGCTGGCTGGCCGATCGTGGCGTTCCTTTCATGATCCAGACCGGGCAGAACCTGATGATCCGTGCAACGATTCGGCCGGCCCGGTCGGCAGCGGCGGCCGTGCCGGTGCTGTCGCCTGCGGTCCTGGTTGTGCTGGCGATACTGCTGCTGTTGGCGGCCAGCCGGGCCCTGGCAGGCAGACCAACGCTGGACCAACGGCAGCGCCGATGAAATATCGACACACAGGATTTCGACGCATGCAGGCCGGCACCCGTACCCGGTGGCCGCCGGGTAAAATTATCGGGTCGGGCCGCGCGACCATAAAGCCGGATGCGTTTACGTTTGCCAATGGATGCCTGGAATGGGACTGATTTTTTATACCCGGGAGGATTGCAGCCTTTGCGACAAAGCCTGGAAGCTGATTACCCTCGGTGGGTTGTCTGGCCGGATCGAGGGTGTCAATATCGACTCGGATCTCGACCTCATCCAGCGCTACGGCGACCAGGTTCCGGTGATTCTCAACGATCAAACCGGCGAAAAGCTGACCTGGCCGTTTACGGCGTCGCAGGTACGCGAGTTGGCCGGTCTGGATTGATGATGCGGTGCCGATGCGGCTTGCCGGTTGCCGCGCAGCCCGGGCCCGGCATTACTGGCGTGAGGCAGTCGGCGTGACCCTGGTCTCGTCGCTGGTCCGGATCGAGCCTGCGCAACTGCACGCGGCATTGATCGCGGGCATCGCCAATGTCCAATCGAGGCGCGACCTGCTCAACCGCATCAATGTCTTTCCGGTGGCTGACGGCGATACCGGGACCAACCTTGTGTTCACGCTTTCCAGTGTCGGCCAGCGTTTGCGATCGAGCGACGTCAATCGGCTGCCTTCATTGCTGGATGATGTTGCCGACGCGGCGCTGGATGGTGCGCGCGGCAACTCGGGCGCGATCATCGCGCAGTATTTCCACGGCATTAGCGAAAGTTGCCGCGATGCGACGACCCTTGATGCCCGCCAACTGGCTGTTGCCGCCCGGGCAGGTGCGATCGCGGCCTGGTCGGCGATGTCGAAGCCGGTGGACGGTACGATGCCGACCGTGCTTGAGGAATTCGGCAACGCTCTGGCCGAAGGCGTCGAATCGGGAATCGAAGACATCCGCCTGCTTTTCCAGCGCGCTCGCTCGGCTGCTCACCGTTCGTTGGCGGGCACTCCAGACCAGCTTGCGGTTTTGCGTGATGCCGGCGTGGTCGATGCCGGCGGCCAGGGTTTTGTCGACTTCATCGACGGTATCTGGCGCTACGTCCGAAGCGGCAAAATTCCCGAAGTCCGGCTGTCGCCGGTTGACGTGTCGTCGCCGTCGCCAAATTATTCTATGGATGCGCTGGACGGCCACCGCTACTGTACCGAATGCCTGATCGCTGGCGAGGAACTGCCGATCCAAAGGCTTCGTCGCCGGCTGGAGGGGCTGGATGCGAGCAGCCTGGTTGTGGCCGGCGGCGGACGACGCGCGCGCGTGCATATTCATACCAACCGGCCCGGCGAGGTGTTTCGCATCTGTGCCGAAATCGGTGAGATCCAGCAGCAGAAAGCCGACGACATGCAGCGTCAGCACGGCCTGATCAACCAACGTGGCCAGATCGCCGTGGTCACCGATTCTGCCGCCGACCTGCCGGCCACTGAAGTCGATCGCCTCGCCATTCACGTTGTACCGTTGCGGTTGTTTTTCGGCGACACGGAGTATCTCGACAAGCTTTCGATGCAGCCGGCGGCATTTTATGCCCGGCTGGCAGGCTCAGACCAGCACCCTCAAACCTCGCAGCCGCCGCCGCGCGATTTTCGCCGACAGTTTGAATTGCTCACCAGTCATGGCCATTCGGTCCTTGCGATTCCGATTTCCGGTAAGCTCAGCGGTACTTGCCAGGCCGCCGAACAAACCGCAGCGCGCATGAACAATCCGGCAATCGTCGTCCACGACTCGTTAAATGCAGCGTGCGGGCAGGCCCTGCTGGTGTTGTACGCGGCTGAAACCGCAGCCAGGGGCTGGCCGATGCAGGCGATCGTCGATGGCCTGCGGGCCATCGGTCCGGTGACGCGCACCTATGCGCTGGCGCGCGATCTGTCATGGGGCGTGCGCGGCGGTCGGGTCAAGCCCTGGATGGATTGGCTGGCCCGCCGACTTCGCCTGAACCCGGTGCTCGCCAACACCGTGGATGGCCGGCTTGTCGCGCGCGGTGTCATCCCCGGACGCACCCGTGCCGTGGCGCGCTTTGCCCGCTACCTGGCCCGGCGCATGCCGCGTGGCCGGGTCTGCCGTATCCTGATCAGCCACACCGATAGTTTGGATGATGCGCGAAGCCTGCGCGACCAGCTGCTGAGCCTGCATCCGGAAGTCGATTCGTGCTGGATCGAGGAGGCCAGTCCGGCGGTTGGTGTCCACGCCGGACCCGGGTCGCTGATCGTTGGCCTGCAACCCTGGACGACGCCGGACAAACGGGCCGCAGAGCGTGCCGAAGATGCTTGATCTGACCTGGATGGTGATGGTGGCCTACCTGATCGGGTCGATCTCGGGCTCGCTGGTGCTTGGACGCCTGCGGGGTATCGATATTCGTTTGATGGGTTCGGGTAATGCCGGTGGCACCAACGCGTTTCGCAGCGTTGGATGGCTGTTTGCGCTACTGGTTGTGATGATCGATGTCGGCAAGGGCGTCGTCGCTGCCGGCCTGGTGCCGCGATTGCCGATGCTGTTCAGCGCCGAGGCCGCGTTTTCGGGCCCGGCACTGGCGGGCGCATGCGGTCTTGCCGCAGTGATCGGCCACGTCTGGCCGGTATTTTTCGGTTTTCGCGGTGGCAAGGGTGCCGGGACGGCCGTCGGCGTAGTCGCCGTGGTCGCCCCCTGGTGCATCGCGCCGCTGGTACTGGTCTGGGTAATCACTGTGCTCGGCACCGGCTATGTCGGGCTTGCCACGGTGCTGGCCGGCTTTAGCCTGGTGCCGGCGATGTGGCTGCTGGCACCGCAAACGCCGGTGCCGCCATCGCTGGGCGCGCTGGCCGTGGCACTCGCTGGATTGTTGCTGTTCACTCATCGAGGCAACCTGGCGCGATTGCGCGTGGGGACCGAAAACCGGTTCGACAAAATCCGCGTTTTCAAGCGCAAGCCATGAGTCCGGGTGCATTTGCGTTGTTGGCGGCACTGGCCTCGGGCGAGCCGCTGAACGGTGCCAGCCACGCCGCGCGACACGGGTTGACACGCGCGGCGGTGTGGAAGCAGGTCGAGGCGCTTCGCCGTGCTGGCGTCGTGGTGCGTTCACGCGCCGGTGCCGGCTACCAGCTCGACCGGCCCATCGGCCTGCTCGACCGTGATGTGATCGAGCGCGAAATCGCCTGGTCCATGGACCGGGCCGGGCCGGGCCTGAAAATTTCGCCAGCAGGCATGCACATCCAGCAGGCCGTCGCTGCCGGCTCTTTGAGCGACGCGGCGGCCAGGCCGACGGTCGAGGTACACGCCGTCACTGAATCGACCAATCTCTGGCTGGGAAGGCATTTTCGTCCCCGCCACGCCGTGCTGGCCGAGTTCCAGACTGGTGGACGCGGGCGTCGCGGACGGCAATGGCGATCGCCGCCGGCGGCCGGCATTTGTCTGAGCTTTGGCTATGAATTCCAGTGCGGTTTACCGCGTCTGGGGCCGCTTAGCCTGGTCGCTGGCATTGCCGTAGCTGAAACGGTTGCCGGGCAAGGGATCGATGTGGGCTTGAAGTGGCCCAACGATCTGCTGGTCGGCGGTCGCAAGCTCGGCGGTTTGCTGGTCGAAATCCGTGGCCCCAGCGACGGACCCTGTCAGGTGGTGATCGGGCTTGGCCTCAACGTTGATCTTGCGGATCGCGCAGCAGTCGCGCAACAGCCCGACAGCCCGACGGACAGCGTCTACCGGCCACCCGATCAGCCGTGGACCGATCTGGTGCGCGCCGGGCTCGACAGCCCGGACCGGAATCGCCTGGCCGGGCAGTTGATCGCGGCGCTCGATTGCGCCTGCCGCGAGATCGAGGCCCTGGGCTTTGAGCCGTTTGCCGGCCGCTGGTCCAGTTTCGATCTGCTGGCCAACCGCGACGTGCACGCGATCGATGGAAGGGGCCAGACTGTCACCGGCCGGGCGCTGGGCGTGACCGGGCAGGGCGGTCTGCGGCTTTCGACTGATCAGGGGATTGTGGAACTGGCCGCAGCCGAGGTCAGCATTCGTGTTTGCTGACTGGCTGCTTGAGCTGGGCCATACGCGGCTGAAGCTGGCACGGCGCGGCAAGTCGGCACCCGGTCCGGCGACGGCCATGCCGCTCAAGGACTTCCCCGCCTGGCTGAAGGCCACCCGCCCGGCACCCGGTACGCGTTTCTGGCTGGCAGCGGTGCCGGTAGAGGCTGTGATTGCCACGGTCACCGACAGACTGGCGCGGGCGGGCATGGACTGCCGGCGAATCCGCAATGGCTCGGTTGATCTGCCGGTTGCGCCGTCTTATTCCGGCCTCGGGGTCGACCGCTGGCTGGCGGTGCAACCGCCCTGGCGCGAGCGTCAGGCCGCGTTTTGCGTGGTCGACTGCGGGTCGGCCACGACCATCGACCTGGTCGACGACCGCGGTATCCATCGCGGTGGCTGGATCCTGCCGGGTATCGAGGCCTCGCGCTCGGGGCTTTTGAGCCGGGCACCGGTGCTCAAGCGGCCCGCCATAACGGTCTCCGAGCCGTTGCAGCCGGCAACCGATACCGTGCTGGCGATCGAACGTGGATTGCTGCTTCAACAGGCAGGGGCCATCCGGTTGGCGCTGGCATCGGCGCAGTTGCTACTGCACTGCGAGCAGTCATTGCCACTGATTCTGACTGGCGGCGCATCGGCATCGTTACAATCCTTGCTCGAACCGAATCAAAACGAACCCGACCTGGTGTTGTGCGGCCTCTGGATGGCCGTCGATTGCTGGATCGAGTAAAGCGGACCCCCGATGAATCGCTTTTGGCTTGTGACTGCCATGACTCTGCTTGTGCTCAACAGTGCACTGCTGGTGTTGCGCGCCCTGCAGCCCGAAGCTGTAGTCGAGGTCGAGCCGCTGCCGGCCGCGCCGGCCGTGCCGCAGGTGCAGATGGTGGCCGATGCATTTCGCCGCAGCAGCGGCAGCGAACCGCGCTGCTACTCAATCGGACCGCTTGCCACGCCAGTCCAGCAAAGCCGTGCTGAGGATCGTCTGCGGCCCTTCGCCAACCGGATTCGGCTGCGCACAACACACGCCGACCGCGATCGCGGCTGGTGGGTGTTTGTGGCTGCTGCCAGCCGTGCGGCGGCCATCGAGTTGGCGCAGCGTCTGGCCGAACGCGGCGTCGAGGATTATTTCGTGGTTGCCGATGAGTTGCTTCCCGACGCCGTTTCGCTGGGCCTGTACGAGCAGGCAGACAATGCCCGCGCCCGTCTGGCCCAAATTCGAAGGCTGGGTTTCGATGCGCAAATGACCGTCCGCCGCGAAGACATTCCGCAATTCTGGGTCGACTACCAGATCGACCCCGGCCAGCGCTCGCCGTCGAGCTTCATCCTGCGCTCGGCACCGGGCTCGGTGCAGTTCGAAATCCCGTGTTTCTGAAAAGTGCGAAAACTCAATAATCTGCGAAAATCTGCGTAATCTGCGGTTCGTTTTACAAATGGCTGAAACATGTACGCAATCAGATACATTTTTGCAACAGATGGGTGAATCAGCCGCCCGGTGGTAACAGGTTACGGATTGCGATCAGAACGGCTGCCGCATACAACGCGGCGATCAGGTCGTCGAGCATGATGCCGAAGCCACCGTCGACCTTGCGGTCCAGCCAGCCGATCGGCCACGGTTTGACCACATCGAAGAGCCGGAATGCCAGGAACGCCGCCAGCCACCAGGCCGGCTCGAACGGCACCAGCACCAGCACCAGCCAGATGCCGACGAATTCGTCCCACACGATGCCGCTGTGGTCATGTACGCCGAGCGCAGTGGACGCCTTTTGGCAAATCGGGATGCCTGCCAGGAAGGCAAGCGCGACAATCACCAGCCCGGCCCACAGCGGCACGCCGGCCAGCGGCAGGCCGACCAGCATGCCCATCAGGGTGCCGACCGTGCCCGGCGCTTTCGGTGCCAGGCCCGAGCCGAAGCCAAAAGCCAGAAAGCCGACCGGCGTCCGGGTGGCCACGTGCCGGGCGGTGCTGCCGCTGATCGATGTCTTGTCCATATTTAAGACCTGAAGTGATCCCAACCGGCCCCCGAGGTTTCGAACACCCGGCCGTTTTCGTCCAGGCACTCGATCGTGCCCGATCCGGTGATTCGACCGATTTCGGTCAGTATGACGCCGCCGGCCGAGGCCGGTAATTGCGCGTCTTCCGCGATCAGCCCCAGCAACTCGTAATCGCCGCCGGAAAACTGAAACGGCCAGCGTTCGCGTTGGTCGGGTACGGCGTGGGTCAGCGCCGATGATGTCGGCAGCCGGTCGAGGCGAATCTCGGCACCGAGTTGGCCGGTCAGGTGCGCAAGGTCGGCGAGAAGGCCGTCGGAGATGTCGATCACGGCGTTTGCAATCCCGGCCAGTTGGTGCCCGGCAGCGCACCGCGGCGCGGGCTTCAACCCTCTTTCTCGCAGCGGGTCGCCCACGGGTCTTTCAAGCTTCAGGCCGGCAGCCGCGTCGCCCAGCGTCCCGGTGACCACGATGCGTTGTCCGACGCGCGCGCCGCCGCGCGTGGCAAATCTTCCAACCGCGACTTCGCCCAGTGCGGTCACGCCGATGTTCACGCCTTGATCTCTGCAATCAGGTCGAATTCGTTCATGAAGCCCGTCTGTTAGGTGCGACCCACAGGGTACACAGGTTCAGACCCACTCTCCGGAAATCATGACCCGTGCGACCGGATTGCCGCCGAACTCGAAGGCCAGATTGCGCGCGTCGGTGACCGACCCGTCCGCCGTTGAGGCGAACGCCTTGGTCATCGGCAAGCCCGAGCAGGCCGACCCCGCGAAAGCCGTGGCCTGCGCCAATCAATTGCCCTTCGCGATGCTGTTGCAGCGTTTCGGCAATGCCTTGGGTGCCGATGATGGCCGAGGCAAAGCGCTGGGGGTGCCGGTCGGGCCAGGTTCCGGGCGTGCAGTGCAGTGTCGGTGAGGATGAGGATTCGGTCATGGATATCAAAGCCTCGCAAAGTTTGAAAACTTTCTAATTGTACCGGGCCTGCGCCAGATTGATCCTCACAAGCCCCGCCGATCAAACGGGCTGTCCAGCCCCTGCTGCCCGGCGCACGTCCTGGCCTCGTCGTAACCGGCCGAGACGTGGCGAAACACACCGGTGGCCGGGTCGTTGGCGAGCACGCGCTTGAGCCTGGCGGCGGCCTCCGGCGTGCCGTCGGCAACAATCACTTGGCCGGCGTGCTGCGAATAGCCGATACCGACGCCGCCACCGAGGTGGAAACGGACCCAGGACGCGCCCGAGGCGACGTTGACCATCGCGTTGAGCAGCGGCCAGTCCGAAATCGCATCGGATCCGTCCTTCATGCCCTCGGTTTCTCGGTTTGGCGAGGCCACCGAGCCGCAGTCCAGGTGATCGCGGCCAATGACGATCGGCGCGGATACTGCTTTCAGCGCAAGCGACCGGTCGATGGCCATGTCGAGGTCGTGGTGCACTTCGTCGAGGTAGCGCTTGGCCTTGCGGCGTTCCAGGCGCGAGCTGTCAACGTCGGCGATCAGGCAGGTGCCACCGTTCATGGTAATCGCCAGTGGCTGGGCTCCGCCCATGCCGCCGCAACCGGCAGTGACGTTGAGCGTGCCGCCAAAGTGCTGGCGTGCGCATTCGGCATAGGTCTCGAAGGTGCCTTGAACAATCCCCTGGGTGGCTGCGTGGGAATTCGTCGAAAGTGCCGAATCTGCTCTCGGACGGTGAGCGCGCCGTCCGGAGATGCCGGTGCCCGGCTTTATTTGCAGCCCTTATTTGCAGCCAATCTGCACCATCGAGCGCTGGCCATCCTCGACGACCAGGGCGGTGAGCGCGCCGCCCCAGACGCAGCCGGAGTCCAGGCAGATGGCGCGTCCGTCGGCGTGGTTGTGGTAGCCCAGCATCGACCAGTGTCCGAATACGATCGACCAGTGGCGCCAGGATGGGTTCAGCAGTTCAAACCAGGGTCGGTAGCCTGCGGGCGGATTTTGCAGGTCGCCCGAGGACTCCAGTTCCAGGTGCCCGTCGGCTTGCACGAAACGCATCCGGGTGAGCACGTTGGTGGTGGTTCTCAGCCTGACGTAGCGCTTCTGTTCGGGCATCCAGCGCGCCGGTTGATTGCCGTACATGTGGTCGATGAACTTGCTGAATCGTGGGCCGCGCAGCGCCGCGGTCACCTCGGATGCCGCGCGCCTTGCCTGATCCGGATCCCAACGCGGATCGATTCCGGCATGCACCAGTGCAATTTGCAGGTCGTCGTTCATCCAGACCAGCGGTTGTCTTCTTAGCCAATCGAGCATCTCGTGACCTTGCGCGTGGTCGAGAATGCGCTCGAATTCCGGGTTTTTCTTGCGCACTTTCGGGTGCCGGTGGGCGTAGGCAAGAAGATGCAGATCGTGATTGCCGAGCACGCTGAAATGCGGCTCACCAAGCCCGACGACCTCGCGCAGCACTTTCAGCGATTGGCCGCCACGGTTGACCAGATCTCCGGCCAGACACAGGCGGTCACTGGCCGGATCGAAACGGAGCTTGTCGAGCAGGCGGCCAAAGGCTTCCCAGCAGCCTTGCAGATCGCCGATGAAGATGTGCCGCCGCGTGCTCACGGGCGGTTCGTCTGTCGAGCGATGAACTGATCGGCCAGACGGCAGAACTGCGCCAACGAGACGCTTTCGGCGCGTTGGCCGGGGTCGATGCCGGCATCTTCGAGTTGTCCTGCGCTGATCATGCCGTCCAGTGTGTTGCGAAGGGTCTTGCGGCGCTGACCGAAGGCCTTGCGAACGATCGCCTCGAGCGCCGGCAAGCGCTTTTTTTCGGTCTCCGAAAGCGCCCGTGGGACAATCCGGACGACCGCCGACTCAACCTTGGGCGCGGGCCGAAACGCATCCGACGGTACCGTGAACAGGCAGCTCGCGTCGGCCCGCGCTGCGGTCATGACGCCGAGCCGCCCCCAGAGCTTGCTGCCCGGCCCGGCGTCGAGTCGTTCGACAAGCTCCTTTTGCAGCATAAAATGCATGTCCCGGATCGTGCCAGTCTGGTCAAGAAGATGAAACAGCAGCGGTGTCGAAATATTGTAGGGGAGGTTGCCGACCACCCGCAGCATTTCGCCTTCGGCCAGCGCGGCAAAGTCGAACGCCCGCCGCAGCAGCGGTCGCGTCAGCGCACCCAGGCCCGGCCCGATCTCGACGAAGCGATCGTGCGCCGCCGGTGCGATGGCCCCCATGATGTTCTGGATCACGGATTCGTCGACCAGGAAATTCTGGCCGAATCGTTTTCGCGGAGTATGGCGCATGCCGGTTGCAAAATTGCCAAGAGGACAAGAGGTCAAGAGTATCGCACCGGGCGTTCAGTAGCAGGTCGCTCCGGCAAGCTTCGTTCGGCTGAAAATTTTCGGCTGTTTATGATTCGGTTTTCGCATGTGCCGCAGTGCCGGCCCGCGTCATCCGCTGTGCCAGCTCAATCGCGGCTTTCAGGCTTCCGGGGTCGGCCTTGCCGGTGCCGGCAAGGTCCAGCGCGGTGCCGTGGTCGACCGAGGTGCGGATAAACGGCAGGCCGAGCGTGACGTTGACCGCGTGACCAAAGCCTGCGTATTTGAGTACCGGCAGGCCCTGATCATGGGACATGGCGAGCACCGCGTCGAATCGCTTGAGATTGCGCAGGACGAATGCCGTATCGGCCGGCAGCGGTCCTTCCAGGCGCAGACCTTCGGCGCGCAACCCGGCGACCACCGGTTCGATGACATCGATTTCCTCGCGACCCAGGTGCCCGCCTTCGCCCGCATGCGGATTGAGTCCGAGCACGGCGATACGCGGCTGTTCAATATCGAAGCGGCCTGCCAGGTCCGCGGCGATAATCCGCAGCGTTTGCTCCAGGCCGGTCCGGCTGATCGCCGCCGGCACTTTGCTCAGCGGCAGATGGGTGGTCGCCAGCGCGACGCGCAAGCGGTCGGCAACCAGCATCATGACCACGCGTTCGATCCCGGCCAGGTCGGCGAGAAACTCTGTGTGGCCGGAAAATGCGATGCCGGCGTCGTTGATAATGGCCTTGTGCACCGGGCCGGTGACCAGGCCTGCGGCCCGGCCGGACAGGATCACCTGCACTGAACGCGACAGGCATTCGAGAACGTAGGCGGCATTGCGGCGATCAAGCTTTCCGGGCAGCGCGTCGACCGCAAGCCGGATTGGCAGGCAATGAATGAGCGATCTCGACGGCAAGTTCTGGCCCGACGCCGGACGGTTCGCCCGGCGTCAGCAGCAACGGCTGCTGGATCATCTGCAATCAGCCCGGCGACCGCCGGAGACCCAGACCGTGTAGCGTGTGGCGATGACGTTCATCAGCGCCGCCGCGCCGAACAGCCGTGACAGCACTGACGTGCTTTAAAGCTTGATCTGAACATAAGCCTCGTCGCGGATCTGGCGCAGGGTTCGATCGATCTCGGCCTGGGTGCGTTGATCCATCAGCATGTTGCGCGCCTCGGCGCGCAGCGCCTCGTCGGTACGGTCGGATTGGCGCTGGCCTTCAAGCTGGACGATGTGCCAGCCCTGCTGGGTCTGGAAAGGCTGGCTGACTTCACCGGGCGCGAGGCTGTCGCAAACGGCCTGAAAGGTATCGCCGTAGGCACCTTCCGGGAACCAGGCCATTTCGCCGCCGATGTTGGCCGATCGGTTGTCGTCGGAAAATTCGCGCGCCAGCGCGCCGAAATCCTCGCCGTCGGATATCCGACGGTACAGGTCCTCGGCCAGTTCGCGCGCGGCTTCCGGCGACATCAGTTCAGAAGGCTGGATCATGATGTGACGGGCATTGAGTTCATTGACGATGACTTCGCCGCGCATCCGGCGGTCATTGACCTTGACCAGCATCAGGCTGCCATTGCCGAAGATCGGGTCGGACACCTGTCCGGGTCGCAGGTCGCGAATCCGGTCGGCCAGCTGGCGTGGCATGGTGTTGAGATTGCGCCAGCCGATCGCGCCGCCCTCCAGCGCGTCGGGCGCTTCGGAATAGTTGATGGCAGCGGTTGCGAAATCCATGCCGCTTTTGATCTCCTCGGCAATGGCGCTCATTTTGGCCTCGACCTCGCGGGTTTCAACCGGCCCTGCGGCTGGCGAGAATTGCAGTGCGATCTGGGAAAGGTGATATTCGTCACTTTCGAAAAAATCAGATTCGAGCAGGATATCGACCTCGGTATCTGTGACATCGTCCATGCTGTCGACGATGCGCTGACGCAATTGCGAGGTCAGCAACTGCTTTCGGATATCGCCACGAAATTCGTTGAATTCAACGCCATCGGATTCGACCGCCTGGCGCAGTTGCGAAAGCGTCAGATTGTTCTGGCGTGCGACATCTTCGAGCGAGCGGTCGACTTCCTGGTCGGTCACCCGGATACCGGTCTGCTCGGCGCGCTGAATCTGAACCTCGCTCATGATCAGCCGTTCGAGCACCTGCTCTTCCAGCACCTGGCGTGGTGGCTGGCGCTCCCCACGGGCCTGGATCTGTTGCACGATGCCGTTGATTGAGCTTTCGAGCTCGGAGCGAAGAATCACGCCTTCGTCGACGATGGCGACAATTTCGTCGATCTTCTCGACGTCCTGGCCGCCGGCCACGACCGGCAGCAACAACGCCAGCATGGCAATGGCGGAAATAAGAGGTTTTGCAATTTTGATCATGGAGGTCGGTATTCCTGGTTGTGAAGTTTGGCTTATTGACTAAACAGGCGATAGGGTCGGCGGCCAAGGCTGCCAAGCCCCTTCAGGTGCAATTCGAGGAAAAACGCGGTTCGTTTTTCCGACTCGCGATCGCGAATGAAGCGGCGCACCGAGGCCCGAATGGCCCAGCAACAGCTTTCATACTCGATTCCACCGAGCAACTCCAGAGCCGTGTCATCCTCAAACGAATAATCAACCCGGCTGATCAGGTTCAGCTTGGGCGTCACCGGGTAGCGAAAGCGCATGTCGACCTGGTCGACGCGATCACGCCGGAAACGATATCCGAATTGCACCTGACGGGCATCGTTTCCCTGCCACCTGAGACCGAATGCGGCGACATCAGTTTCACTTTCTTCCGGATCCCACTGCAATCCGGCGGTCAGCAGGAAGCGATCGTCGGGACGCCAGTTGATTTCTCCGACCGTGGCCGAAACCGACCGGCTCTCCTTCGGACCCGGCCTGAGAGAAACGCTGGGGTCGTCAAAAAAGAAAATTTGGCCGATGCTGCCGTCGACAATCGCGCGGCCGTCGACGTCGTCCAGCAGACGGCTGGTCAGAGCCAGCGCCAGCTGGTTGGCGTCGGTCTGGCGGTCGGCCCCGGAGAAGCGGTTGGTTTGAAAAAGCTGGGCGAAGCTGAAGGTCAGTTCGCGCGTGTCGAATAGCGGGATGTCGTCCTGTTTTTCGCCCGGCACGTAGAGATAAAACGCGCGCGGCTCCAGGGTTTGCAGGCGACCGGATTGGGTTTCGCGTTCAAACACCAGGCCACCGTCAACGCTGAGGATGGGTTGGACCCGGCTGGGCGTGTCGTCATCGCCGCTTTGATCTTGCAGGCTGTAGGCGGTCGCGCGCAGGCCGGCTGCGGGTTCCAGGAACCAGCCGGGGCGAACCAGTCGCATGGCCAGTTCGGGCAGCAGATCGACGCGCGCACCGGTCACACCTTCGCTGCGATCGAAATAAACCGCTTCGCTATCCAGCCGCAGGCTGAGGTTGGCCGGCAGCGGCCAGTCGCCGTCCAATTCCACCCGTGGCAGGCGGCTGTAGGGGTCGCGGCTCGGGGGCACCGAGCGATCGAGTACCTGGAACGTGTCGAAGGTCGTTTGCAGTAGCCAGTGGCGACCCTGGCCGGTGATGGCCAGATCCGAGCGCAGAAACGGCGTCGAGCTGGAGTCGAGGTCGTCACCGAGATCGAGAAAGTAATCCTGGTCGCTGGTGCGGTTGAAATTCAGGCGCGCCGACCAGTCCGGTGCCAGTCGTGCCTGGTAGCGAATTCGCCCGAGCCAGCGATCGCGATCGGCCTCGTTGTCGTCGGGCAGGTAGTCGAAATGAACACTGCCACCGTGCCGGCGGGTCAGAAGGCGGTATTCCGAACCCAGCATGAAGCCGCGCTCGCCGATCACCCGCGGGGTGAAGGTAGCATCCTGGTTGGTGGCGATATTCCAGTAATAGGGCACTGCCAGGTCGATGCCATTGTCGCTGCTGGAGCCGATTTGAGGATACAGGAAGCCCGATTTGCGCTGGTCGTTGAGTGGGAAGCTCAGCCACGGTGAGTACAGAATCGGCACACCCTTGAATTCGAGCCGGGCATGGCGAGCGGTGCCCACACCGGCTTCAAAGTCGAGCTGGACATCGCCGGACTTGAGCTGCCAGTCCGGATCGTTGATGTCGCAGGTCGTGAAGTCGAACTGTCGCACCCGGGCATTGGACTGGTCGATCATGAGGACCTCACCGGCATGGCCCGCGCCCTGTGCCCCGGCGATGAAATAGCGAACATCCAGAAACTCGCCGGTTGAACTCCGGGTGTTGTAGCGCGCGCTCGAGGCCTGCATGCGCACCAGCGCGTCGGAGTAGTTCAGCCAGCCCGGCAACACAACCTCGCCGGTTTCCGGGTCATAAATCAGCTCGTCGGTATTCAGTCGCTGGTCGCCGTGGATCAATAACACATCGTCGGCAAAGCGAATCGGCTGATCGCGACCCGGGGCCTGCATGGTCAGGGCCTGGATGTCCATCGGCAGATTGAGTGAACGATCCAGCAGGCCACGCTCGGGGATGCTGCCCGGAGGCTGGCAGGCCTCAACCGGGGCCTCGGAACTTGCTGCGGGCTGCTGGGCCGCAGCCGTACCGGCTTCGAAGCCGCAGGCCATCAGACCCGATAGCACGAGGCCGCACAGCGTGTATCCGGTGCTTGAACCCACCTTATCCACCAGCCTGGCTTCGGGTGAGTCCGCTTGCGGCGCGCCCGCAAGCGAACCGCCTCAGCCGCAGGACCTGTCGGCTGCTCGCGGCGCATTGAGGGTGGATACGGTGAGCTGAAGCCGGTTTCGGACCGGGCAGGATGAGCATTTTGAAGCGATTCACGGGCAGGTTCCGGTCTGGCAGTTCAAAAAACGGGCGCGCACTTCCTGATCGGCCCCGGCCAGTCGCTCTACGGCCTGGTGAAAGCGCTCAAAGTTTCCGCGATATTCTGCCAGAAGTTGATCGAACGCGTCGGTTCCCGCCCGGTAGGTCGCCAGCAAGGCCAGATGGGCGTTGTTCAGGTCCTGCTGCATGTAGGCGTCGAACCGCTGGCTGTCGTGGCGTTTTCGAAAGTCGGCATAGTCGGATTGAAGTTTCGCGAAGCTCTGGCGCTTCAGTTTGGCCCGTTCGCCATGCTCGACGTTGCGTTGATAGAGGGCTTCGAGATCGCGTCGTGCGAGCAGCAGCAGATCCGTGAAGGCGTCCTCGATCGTGCGCGAATGACGCCATTGTTCGAGCCGCTCCGGGCTTGGGTCCCGGGCCAGCCAGCGTTCGATTCCGGCGTTTTCGACCGAGCTCGCATAAGCCTCGTTGAAGGCGGTCTCACCCTTGACGAAAACCCGCTGGTGGGCCAGCTCGTGGAACAGCAGCCCGGCCAGGCGCACATCGCTGAATTTCAGCATCGGGCTGGTGACCGGGTCGTTGAAGCGACCCAGGGTGGAATAGGCCGCGACCGGCGAGACCACCACATCGTAGCCGTCGGCTTTTAGTTGTGCGGCCTGCTGATCGGCCGCGCTCGCGCGAAAATAGCCGCGGTAGGCCAGGCAGCCGACCAGCGGGTAGCACCAGATTTTCGGCACCACGCTGAACGTGGGCGCGGCGATCACGTTGTAGACTACCGCATCCCGGTCGAGCTCGACAAAGCCCGAGTAGCTGCCGTTATCGGGCAGACCCAGCCGCTTGTCGGCAAATTCGCGAAGTTCGAGCACAAGCTCGAGTTTGTGCCTTCTTTCTTCCGGCGTGTCGGGCGCGGCAATCAGTTTTTCAATATTCTTGCGCTTGATCAGCAACTCCATCTGACCGCGCGCGGCCTGGCCGTACCAGCCCAGCGTGGCGCAGCCGCCGGAAGACAACAGCAAAACACCAAGGAACACGATCATGAACGACTGGTATAACGATGAGGGGTTCTGGCGCACGTTTGGCCCGCTGATGTTCGGAGACGATCAGTTTAGCGAGGCTGCCGGACAAGTGCCGAACCTGCTGATACGAATCGGGCTTAAGCGCGGCACTGTGCTGGACCTGGGTTGTGGGCCCGGCCGGCACGCATTGCCGCTGGCGCGGGCCATCGTGTCCTGGCAAGAATCGTCGAAAGCCTCAAGCCCGGCGGCCTGTTGGTGCTCGACCTGCTCGGACTGGAAACCCTGTGCCGCACGCTGGAGCCGGTGCACCTGACCGAATATGCCGATGGCCGCCTGCTGGTCGAGCGTCCGCTACTGGTCAACCACAATACGCGGGTCGAAAACGAGTGGATCCTGATCGACGGCGAGCGCGCCGATCGGGCCCTGTTTTCACACCGCGTCTGGTCGGCCGGCGAAATCGCCCGCCTGGTCGAATCGGCCGGGCTGGAACTGGATGCCATCGACGGTGACCTGGAGGGCACACCCTACGACTTCGAATCTGAACGCATGTATGTTTTTGCGCGCAAGCCGTAAATTCGCCTGGTTTGCGGGCGTGTCCGGATCGGACTCGGGGGGGGTCAGTGCGTGTTTTAGCCTTTTCCAAGAGAACCGCAGTTTACGCAAAATTCCGCAGATTATTACATTGCATTGCGCGTGTTCTGCTCAGGCTTTTTGGCGCAAGTCCTGATAGGCACGGCGAACCGAATTTTCCAGCTTCTCGCGCTTGGCCTCGCCGGCCGGTACCGGTTCGAGGATGTTCAATTGCACATGGCTGAAGAAACCCCGTTCGCGCCGGTTCCAGCGGTCCGGAGCGCGGCTGAATATGCCGCCCCACAAACCCTCCAGCGCCATCGGTACCACCGGCACCGGTCGGCGCTGAAGAATTTCGGAAATGCCGGAACGAAACGACTGCACATCGCCGTTCGGGCTCAGTCCGCCTTCCGGGAAGATCCCGACCAGTTCGCCGTTGGCCAGCGCGGCATCGACGCTGTCGAATGCCTGGCGCATGCACTCGGGGTCGACTTTGGCCGGTGCTACCGGGATCGCGCCGCCCAGCCGGAACAGCCATTTCAGCCCGCGGATATTGTAGATGCTGTGGGTCATCACGAACCGGATCGGGCGCTGCAGACTGCCGCCGATGATCAGCGGGTCCATATAGCTCAGATGGTTGCAAACGATCAGCGCCGGGCCTGTCTCCGGCAGCTTGTCGATGCTGTGGCCGCTCACGTGGACACGGTAGACCAACCGGCTGAGCACCCACATCAGAAACCGCAGTGCGAACGCCGGCACAAGCGTGAACACATACACGGCCACCAGCAGATTGATGACCGCGACGATGCCGAACAGTTGCGGAATGGAAAAGTCCAGCACGCTGAGCAGTACGATCGCGAGGATGCTGGCGAGCACCATGAACAGCGCGTTGAGGATGTTCATGCCCGCGATTACGCGGGCCCGCTCGGCGTTTTCCGACAGGCTCTGGATCAGCGCGTACAGCGGCACGATGAACAAACCGCCGCTGACACCGATGGCCAGCAGATCGAAAACGATTCGTCCGCTGCCGGGCATGGTCAGGAATTGGCCTATCCCGGCATCGAACAGCGGAACTGCCGGGCTGGCAAACATCAGGTCCAGCCCGAAGATCGTCATGCCGATTGCACCGATCGGCACCAGGCCGATTTCGACGCCGCCGCGGGACAGCTTTTCGCACAGCAGCGCACCGCTCGAGATGCCGACGATGAACAGCGCCAGCAGGCCCGAAAGCGTGGCTTCGTTGCCTCCGATCACAGCCTGTGTCCAGGCGGGAATCTGGACCAGAAAGACCGTGCCGTAAAACCAGAACCAGGAAACGCCGAGTACGCTGTGCAGCAGCTTGCGGTCGCGACCGAGCAGCTTGAGGTTGGTCCAGGACGCGCTCACCGGATTCAGGTCCAGGGCCAGGTCGCCGTCACCAATGGCCGCTCGCGGCACCAGGATCGAGGCCAGATACCCGGCAATCGCGACCAGCAGCGTTGCCGCCAGCACCAGCCACGGCCAGTCCAGCGGTACGCCAGCCACGATCGGGCCGAGGATGGTACCGCCCAGGATGGCCACGTAGGTGCCGGCTGCGACCAGCCCGTTGCCGCCGATCAACTCGCGTTTTTCCAGCAACTGCGGGATGATTGAATACTTGATCGGGCCGAACAGCGTCGACTGCAGGCCCAGCAGAAACACCACCGACATCAGCAGCAGCATGTCGCCCAGGTACAGCGCCACGCCGGCAAACAGGCAGATGGCGATTTCAAATAGCTTGATCAGTCGGATCATGCGCGATTTTTCGAAGCGGTCGGCGAGTTGCCCGAACACGGCCGAAAACAGGAAGTACGGCAGGATGAATAGCAATGCGGCCAGGTTGACCAGGCCGCTCGCGTCCCAGCCGGCCTCGACCCCGATGCCGAATACGATGAGTGTGGCCAGTGCATTGCGAAAAATGTTGTCGTTCAGCGCGCCCAGTGCCTGGACCGCAAAAAATGGCCCGAAACGACGATTGGCCAACAGCCGGAATTGAGCCATCAGCCGGCGCTGCGCGTTGTCGGGCCCTGCACGCGATCCGATCCCCGAGGCGCGGCGGCGTTGGCAACGCCTGGAGCGCACGTGCTTGGAACCGGTCGGGCCGATGCGCTGCTGGAGCTTTTTTCAGAGGAAGGCGTCATGGACGGTTGCAGGAGCTGCGGCCGGCTTGGCCGATTAGTCTTCGGGTGATGAGCGGGTTTCGGCCGAATGCTGTTCTGCGGACTGCCGATTGCTGAATTCGTCGCCGAAAATCTGCCAGAAGGCGATGAACAGAACGGCGATCAACGGGCCGACCACGAAGCCGTTAATGCCAAACAGCGCCAGCCCGCCCAGCGTCGATAACAGCACCATCCAGTCGGGCAGTTTGGTGTCGCGACCGACCAGGATGGGGCGCAGGATATTGTCGGCCAGTCCGATCACCACCAGACCGTAGGAGATCAGCACGCTGGCCGAAATCCATTCGCCGATGGCGTAGAGATAGATCGCCGCCGGAAGCCAGACCAGCCCGGCGCCGACCGCTGGAATTAGCGACAGCACGGTCATGATCACGCCCCACAACAGGGCGGCCGGGATGCCGAGAATCCAGAAAATGATCCCGCCCAGTGCGCCCTGGACCATCGCGACCAGCAGATTGCCCTTGACGGTTGCGCGCGCGACTTCGGCAAACTTTTGAAATAGCATCCGTTCGCGTTCGTCGCCGAGTGGGAGAACATGGATCAGCTTCTCGACCAGCCGCCGGCCGTCGCGCAGCAGAAAGAATGTGATGTAGAGCATCAGGGCCAGCTTGAGTACGAACTCGAAGGTGCCCTGGCCGACGGCAAGTGCGTTCTGGCCCAGCAATCGGCTGGCGGTGATGGCGGCATTGGTCGCCCCCTCGCGCAGCGCGCGGATGTCGATATTGAAACGCTCCAGAAACGCCTGAACCGCCGGAAAGGCATTGCGGATCTGATCGATGAGCTGGCCCGGACGGATCTCTCCGGCATCGATTCGCTGGTAAATGGCAATGCCTTGCTGCATGAACGATCCCAACACCAGAAGAACCGGAATCACGACCAGCACCACGCAGGCCGTCAGCGTCGTCAGCGCGGTCAGGTTGGGCCGCTGCCCCCAGCGTCCTTCCAGCCACTATAAACCGGTCGGCGGTGTGCGGCAAGCCGGGTTGCCCGACATCGCGACCCGTCGGCCTGCCCTGCCTTTGAGTGCAAGACGCGCCGCCAGCCGCCTGCGGTGAGCGTGCGATCCATAAGCTGGGGTAGCATAGGGACCCATTTCACGACAGGTTCGTCGCTTGTCCAGACAACATGCCGTTATTGTTTCCGAAAGCCCGCCGCTAACGCCTTCCGCGCCCGCTAGCGGACTGGCGGTGCGACATACGCGCATGGCCGAGGCGCTGGCCTGTCGCGGCGTTGATGTGACCTATGTCTGGCCGGCGAGCGTCGGCGAGCGCAAGGTCACCGAAAACAGGCCGTACGCGAGCGTGCCGCTGCGCTCGCCGGCGGAGCTCGAACAACGGCTGCGCCAAGACCCGCCGTCGGTCGTCGTGCTCGGTTACTGGGAATTGAGTGCTTGGCTGCCGGCCCGGCTGCCGGCACCCCTGGTGCTGGATTACATCGCTCCGCGCATTGTCGAATCGGCGTTCGAGGACGACGACCGTCTGGCAGCGGACGTCGAGCGCCTGGTGCCGCTGCTTTCGCGTTGCGATCAGGTTTGGGTGGGCAACCGGCCGCAACATGATTTGATGCTGTCGTGGATGATCCTGGCTGGCCACGATTGCCGATTTCACAGTCCGATCAGGATCGTGCCAATTGCCGGTCGCGTGACCGACGACTTCGCGCAAAACACGGTCGCTGGTCGACTGTCGGTTTTTTACGGTGGGCGCGACTGGCCATGGCGAAATTCTGCCCGCTGGCTTGAGCCGCTGAAAAGCAGCAACACTGCGGGCTGGCTGCTGATCGACGCCGCAGGGCCTCCGCCAGAGGCTTGCGGCGACACCGGCGCTTTGCTCGGGTTTGATGACTACCTGGCTCGATTGAGCGGGGCCGACGTGGCGCTGGAGCTGGCCGATGACAATGTCGAGCGTCGTTTCAGCCAGTCTTTCCGGATGACCGACGCGCTCTGCCTGGGGGTGCCGGTGATCTGCAATGGTTTTTTGCCGCTGGCCGAACAGCTTGCGCGGTTTGAGGCCGGTTGGGTCATCGACACGCCCGGGCAATTGCCGGCATTGCTGGAATCGATCGATGCCGACCGCGTCGAATTGCGCCGCCGTGCGGCCAACGCGCTTGAGCTGGCGCGCGCCCAACTCGATTCCGACAAGGTCTATGGCGGCCTCGCCGCAGAGCTGGGCCGGCTGATTGAGCAACAAGCGTACTCGCCGTCCCGGCGGCCGCTGCTGGATAACCGCTCGCCGAAACCGGCGGAACCTGGACTGGCGCGTGCGGCGGCACGCTATTTAAGCC
>JAIVHD010000244.1 GCA_020201235.1 Lysobacteraceae bacterium | reverse complement strand
GTATTGGGCCGCGCACGGGCCTTCGCTTGCAGGAGGCTGGCATTCTGACCATCGGCCAGCTTCGCAAGGCCCCGCTGGAATGGTTGCAGCCGGTGCTGGGGCGTCAGGCAAAGCTGTTTCGCGACCGTGCATCCGGCCACGACCAGCGGCCGGTTAGCCCCAATCGGCCACGTCGTTCGATCAGCCAGGAGACCACCTTCGATACCGACCTGCACGAACTTGACGCGTTGATCGCGGTGATCGGAACTCAAGCTGAGCGGTGCGCGCGCGGCCTGGTTGCGAGCCGGCTCTACGCGCGCGTGGTGCACCTGAAGTTGCGCTCGGGCGGCTTTTCGACTTTGAGCCGAAGTCGAACGCTTACCGGGTACACCCGCTCGGCCGACACCATCGCCGAGGCGGCGACTGAAATGCTCAACGGCTGGGTCCGTTACCAGAGCCGGCTCGGCGTTCGCTTGATTGGCGTCGGCGTGTCCGCGCTGGAAGCCAGGCCGGAGCCTGGCCAATTACTGTAGCCCGGTCGCCGGGGTTGATTGCGAGGCGGCCCGCGGGTATCGGAATCAGCTTGTGCTTTTGGGTTCCCCAAATTTGTCGCGCAATTCGCGCCGAAGAATTTTGCCGACATTGGTTTTAGGTAACTCATCAACAAATTCGATGTAGCGCGGCACCTTGTAACCAGTCAATTCCTTTTTGCAATACTCCCGCAACTCATCGGCGGTCAGTGAATTATCTTTGCGCACCGCGACAACTTTGACCAGTTCGCCGGACTTCGGATCATCGATCCCGATCACGCCGACTTCAAGGATCTTGGGATGGCCTGCGACGACGTCTTCGATTTCATTGGGATAGACGTTGAAGCCCGATACCAGAATCATGTCTTTCTTGCGGTCGACGATGTAGAAGTAGCCTTTTTCGTCCTGGCGGGCCATGTCGCCGGTCTTCAGCCAACCCTGGTCGTCCAGAACCGTGGCGGTTTCCTCCGGTCGTTGCCAATAGCCGAGCATCACCTGCGGCCCACGAACGCAAAGTTCACCCGGCTCACCCGTCGGCAGTGGCTTGCCTTCGGCGTCGATGACACAGCATTCGGTGGACGGCACCGGCAGGCCGATCGCACCATTGTAGTCCTTCAGATCCATCGGGTTAATGCATGCGGCCGGCGAGGTTTCGGTCAGTCCGTAGGCCTCGATCAGCGGTACGCCTGTGGTTTCTTTCCAGCGCTCGGCAACGGCCCGCTGGACCGCCATGCCGCCGCCCAGCGTCAGTCGCAGACTGCTGAAGTCAAGATCTTTGAACGACGCCGTGTTGAGCAGGCCGTTGAACAGCGTGTTGACCCCGGTAATCGCGGTAAAAGACTCTTTTTTCAGTTCCTTGACGAAGCCGTTCATGTCGCGCGGGTTGGTAATGAGCAGATTTCGGCCGCCAAACTTGATGAACACAAGACAATTCGCTGTGAGCGCAAAAATGTGATAGAGCGGCAGCGCGGTAACCACGACTTCGCGGCCGTATTCGACCAACGGACCCAGCCAGGCCGATGCCTGCTGCACGTTTGCGACGATGTTGCCGTGAGTCAGCATCGCGCCCTTCGAAACCCCGGTCGTGCCGCCCGTATATTGCAGGAATGCAATGTCGTCATGGCCAAGCGGTGGGCGTTCCAGCGGCAGCGAATGACCTGCCTTGAGGGCCTGGCCGAAGCGCTCTGCGTTGGGCAGGTCATACGACGGGACTTCCTTTTTGACTTTGCGCAGCACGAAGTTGATCAGTGGACCCTTCGGAAAGCCAAGCAGATCGCCGACGCCGGTGACGAACACATGCTCGACCGGCGAATCGTCGATGACGCTGGCCAGGGTGTGGGCGAAATTTTCCAGAACGATAATCGCCCGCGCACCCGAGTCGTTCAACTGGTGCTTGAGTTCGCGAGCGGTGTACAGCGGGTTGGTATTGACCACGACCAGCCCGGCTCGAAGAATCCCGAACAGCGCGATCGGGTACTGCAACAGGTTGGGCAGCATAATCGCCACGCGGTCGCCTTTTCTCAGACCCAGCGACTGAAGGTAGGCACCAAAATCCCGGCTCTTGCGATCGAGGTCGGCGTAGCTCAGTTCTCGGCCGAAATTGACGAACGCGGTCTGATCGCTGAACGACTTGAAACTCTGTTCGAAGATATCGACCACCGATGCAAATTCTTCCAGGTCGATTTCAGCCGGGACGCCCTGCGCATATTGTTTTAGCCAGATCTTATCGGTCATATTGGTTTTCTCGTTGTTGTGTCTATCCTTGGCCTAGATTCTCACAGGAGCGCGTGTTATACAAGCCTGAAACCGGACTGTTCCCGGGTTTGCCGGGGCGGCCATGGGCGTATATCATCGACACTGTGTTCCGGCGGACCCGAAAAAATCGCGGGCCCGGCCGGCGAATGGTGATGAAGGGAAATCGAAATGGGCGAGCAGAACGTACGGCAAAACAGTGACGAGGCCGGTCGCCGAGCCTTTATGAAGGCACTCCTCAATGAAGTGCGTGCGATGGAGCAGATGCTGGAGTCGGGCATGTTTGAGCACGATATCCGGCGGATTGGCGCCGAGCAGGAGATGTTTCTGGTCGACAGCGCCTACCGGCCGGCGATGACCGCTATGAAATTGCTCGAAACCCTCGACGATCCTCGTTTTACGCATGAACTCGGGTTGTTCAATCTTGAGGCCAATCTGTCGCCGCTGGAGTTTGGCGGGGATTGCCTGCGCCGGCTGGAGGCCGAAACCGACGAGGTCATGGCGCTGGCGCGCGAGCATGCCCGGATGGTGCAGTCCCGGGTCGCCCTCGTGGGCATACTGCCGACCCTGACGCGTGACCATCTGACGCTCGAGTCGATGGTGCCCAAGGCCCGTTATTTTGCCCTCAACGATGCCCTCAGGCGCCTGCGCGGCTCGGATTTCCAGTTCGCGATCAAGGGCATCGACCAGCTCAATTTTCAGCACGACAATCTGATGCTGGAGGCCTGCAATACCAGCTTTCAGGTCCACTTTCAGGTTGGTGCCGAAGAATTTGCGTCACTTTACAACGTTGCTCAGGCGGTCACCGGACCGCTGATGGCGGCGTGTGTTAATTCCCCCATTCTGCTCGGCAAGCGGCTTTGGCATGAAAGCCGGATCGCGGTTTTTGAAAATTCAATCGACGCCCGCTCGGAGGCGCTGGCGGCTCGCGGCCTGAAACCACGCGTGCATTTTGGCGATCACTGGATTGACGAATCGGTGATCGAAATTTTCAAAGAAGACATTGCGCGATTCCGGGTGATTTTGACCACTGAATTCGAGCAGGATCCGATCGGCATGGTCCAGCGCGGCGAAGTTCCGAAGCTGAACGCGCTGCGCCTGCATAATGGCACGGTGTACCGCTGGAATCGGGCCTGCTACGGCATTTCCGACAACGGCATGCCCCATCTTCGAATCGAGAACCGCGTGATCCCTGCAGGGCCGACGGTTCTCGACGAAGTTGCCAACGCGGCGTTTTTCTTCGGCATGATGTCGAAGCTTTCCCACAGCGTTGACGACATTCGCTCACAGTTGAGTTTTTCCGATGTCAAGAGCAATTTTCTGTCGGCCGCGCGCGACGGCTTGCGGGCACAACAAGTCTGGTTTGATGAGCAGCAATTTCCGGCCCAGCAGTTGATTCTCGACAGATTGCTGCCGCTGGCCGAGCAGGGCCTGAAGGAAGCCAACATCGACAGCGCCGATATCGAGCGCTACCTGGGCGTGATCGAGCAGCGCGTATCGACGCGACGCACGGGTGCGCGCTGGCAACTCGAATCGCTGGAGCAGATGAAAGGCAACGGCAGCCAGCACGAGCAGTTGCGGGCATTGACCGCGAGCATGGTTGAACAGCAGCAGACCGGGAAGCCGGTCGCCGAATGGGATCTGGCTGAATTCTGCGGTACACAGGACTGGCGCGAGAGCTACCGCACGGTCGGCCAGTTCATGGCCACCGATCTGTTTACCGTGCGGCCCGACGACATCGTCGATTTTGCCGCCAGCCTGATGGAGTGGCGCTACGTGCGACATGTGCCGGTCGAGGACGATTCGGGCCGTCTGCTCGGCCTGATCAGCCACCGCCAGTTGCTGCGGCTGATCGCACGCGGCCTCAACAACGAAGTCGAGTCGGTGATGGTTCGCGGCCCGGCCTTTGTTTGCCGCGCTCATTGCGCTGGTCGTGGCTGCGTGCGACCCGCTTGATGACGACGCCGAGCGCATCCGCGTGATTCTTGCTGAAATGGCGCAGGCGCTGGTGCAGGGCGATGTCGGGGATTTCCTGGATCCGATCGCCGATGATTTCATCGCGGCCGAGCGCGGCCTTGATAAATCGGCTGTGCGCCTGGTGGTGATGCGCGAACGGCTGGCCCGAAGATCCATTTCCGTTCAGCGACTTAATACCCGAGTAGAGGTGCTTTCCGAGACGCGCGCCACGGCCGATTTCGAGCTCATCGCGACCGGTGGCGACAGCTGGCTGCCGGATGAGGGCCGCCTGTGGCGCATCGAAACCGGTTGGCGGCTCGATCGCGGCGACTGGAAGCTGGTCACGGCACGCTGGGACCGGGCCTTGTAGTGCGCATACCCGGCCTTATTCACTCGTTGGTTGCATAAGGTTTTTTGTGCGCAAGCCCACGGAGCGGTGTTTCCGGGGCGTGAGTGGATATTTTCTAACCGGCGCGAAGGACTCACCCGGTCTGCGGTAAAGTCCGAATATGTCGCTGTTTTCGATTCAATCGGATTTCGATCACTGGTTTAGCGCGTCGGTTGGTGATCCGACGCCGATCCAGACGGCTGCCTGGCCTGTGCTGCGCCAGAGAGAAAATGCGCTGCTGATTGCCCCGACCGGCCAGGGCAAGAGCCTGGCGGCCTGGCGGGTGCTGGTCGAGCAATTGCTCGAAACGCCGCCGAGGGCGACCGGCGTGCGGGTTCTGCATATTGCGCCGCTCAAGGCACTGGCGCGCGACATGACTCTGAACCTTGAACCCTTGCTGCGTTTCGCCGGTCGCCTGAAGGGTGCCCCCGTGACCATCGGCCTGCGCTGCGGCGATACGCCGGCGACCGAGCGCGCGCTGCAGCTGCGACGGCCGCCGGAGATTCTGGCAACCACGCCCGAATCGCTGTTTGTGCTGCTTGGCAGCAAAGGCGGGCGACGACTGCTGCGCTCGGTCGAGGCGGTGGTGGTCGATGAATTGCACGCCTTGGCGCCCGGCAAGCGCGGTGCCCATCTAACCTTGAGTCTGGCGCGGCTCGACGCGCTGTGCGGCGCGCCGGTGCAGCGCGTTGGTTTGTCGGCCACGGCTCATCCGTCGGCGTTGCTGGCCTCGTTCCTTTCGCCCGATCGCGATTGCCGGGTCATCGAGCCGCAGCGTGCTCAAGCGCCGACGGTCGTGCTCGAACTACCCGAGGTGCCGCTGGGTCCCTTCGCCCACACCGTGCATTGGCAACAGATTCACCAGCGCGTGGCCGGCCTGGCGCGCCGCGACCGCGCCTTGCTGGTGTTTTGCCAGACGCGCGCCCAGGTCGAGCGCACCGCGGCCGCGCTCGGCGAGCTGCTCGGAGATTCGGCGGTCGGGGCCCACCATGGCAGTCTCGATCGCGGTCATCGCGAAGCGGTTGAGCAGTGCTTCAAGACCGGCAAGCTCAACGTGCTGGTCAGCAGCGCCTCGCTGGAACTGGGTCTGGATCTCGGCTTTGTCGATCGCGTCTGTCAGCTCGGCGCACCGGGCTCGTTGAATCTGTTGCGCCAGCGCGCCGGCCGCAGTGGTCACCGGCCCGGCCAGCGGCCGTGTGTACACCTTTTTCCACTCACGCTCAACCAGTTGGTCGAGGCCGAAGCCTTGATCGATGCGCTCGAAGCCGGCCGCATGGACCGCATCCGAATTCCAGCGGCACCGCTGGATGTGTTGGCCCAGCAACTGATCGCGATGGTCGCCGGGGGTGTCGATCGGCGCGAGGGCTTGCTCAAAATCTGCCGTCGCGCGTACCCGTGGCGCGAATTGGCCGCGACCGAGCTGGATGTTGTTCTCGACAGCATCATCGCGCAGCCCGAGTCGCTGCCCGAGACGCAGTGCAGGCAGTGGATTCGAGCGGTTTGCGACGGTCAAGGGGCCAAGCGCCTGGTGCCGGATGGCGATGCGGAAATGGCGTCATTGTGCAATGCCGGCGTCATTCCGGAATGGTTCGAATACGAGGTGGTGCGTACCGACACCGGTGCAACCGTCGGTCGTCTGGACGAAGAATACGCGTTCGAATCCTCGCCCGGCCAGGTCATTCAACTGGGCCATCGATGCTGGCGAATCGTGCGTGTACTGACCGGCCAGGTTCGGGTCGAGCCGGCCGATCAGGAAACACCCGATTTGCCGTTCTGGTTTGGCGAGGGGCCGGGCCGCAGCGACGAGGTCGCAGGCGCGATGCTCGAGCGCATCCGGCTTGGTGCACGCGCGCCGCAGGCGCGCTCGATGCTGGCTGCCGCGCATCGAGCGCTGGGCGGTCTGCCGGATGCCGGCACGCTGCTGATCGAGCGCTTCCCGGACCCCGGCGGTGACCTGCACGTGGTGCTCCACACTTTTGCCGGCGCGCGCATCAATCGTGCCTGGGGCCTGGCGCTGCGCAAGCGTTTTTGCCGGCAATTCAATTTCGAGTTGCAGGCGGCCGCGACCGACGACGGAATCCTGATTTCACTCGGTATCACGGCCCAGTTCGAACTCGACAAAATCGCCGCATTCGTTTCATCAGCCCAGGCCGAGGACGTATTGACCCAGGCGCTGCTGGATACGCCGATGTTCGTAACCCGCTTTCGCTGGTGCGCCAGCAATGCGCTTGGCATCCTGTCGCGTGACCGCAACGGCCCGGTGCCGGCCCAGCGCCAGCGCAGCCAGGCCGAAAACCTGATCGCAAGCGTTTTTCCGGACCAGCTTGCCTGCCTCGAAAATCTGAGCGGCCCGCGCCGGATTCCCGATCATCCGCTGGTTCGTCAGGCGCTGGACGATTGCCTGCGCGATTACATGGATATCGATGGCCTGACGCGTCTGTTGCAGGAAATCGAGCAGGGCAGGGTGCGCGTCCGGACGCGCGACCTGGCACATCCCTCAACGCTGGCTGAGGCCCTGATCCACGCGCCGCGCCACAGTTTTCTCGACGAGGCTGCAGCAGAAGAACGGCGTACCCGCAATTTTGAACAGATGGCCAACGGCAACCGCGCAGGATCGCAGCGCCGGCCACCGCATTCGCGGGCCAGGACAGTGCCGACTCCAGTGCCGAATTTGGCCGCAGAATCGGTTGTGCGCAGCTGCCCGGGACGGCCCGGCTTGCGAGCCCGCGCGGCCGACCTCGAACAGTTGCTGATGGACTGCGGGTTCCTGACCGCAGTCGAGGGCGAGGCCGGGCTTGGCCTGGCGCGGCCGGTGGCGGCCGGTGGCTGGAGCCGTACTTTCAGCACGCTGGTGCGCGAAAAGCGCGCGCTGACGGTGACCGCCGGCCCGGGATCCCCGGCCCTGTGGGTTGCCATCGGCCGTCTGGGCTGGTTTATACAACTCAACCCTGCGCTCGAATTCAGGCCCTGGATGAGTCTGTCGCTGGTTGCCGAACCGCCGGGTGGCACCGACGCTGCGCTGCGGTGGCTGCTTGCCGGCCGCGCCGGGATTGACGGTGCGCGCGCGCCGGAGTTGATAGCCCGGGCGCTGCAAATCGCGCCCGCGCGCGTGGCCCGTGCCGGCATCGCAGCGGTCGGTTAGCGACGGTCTGGCCACGGCTTTCCGGTACAATTAAACGGTTTTGAATTCGAGTGTTAGGTCATGACCCAGACAGCCCAGCCAGCCATGATTCCGATAACGGTCAAAAGCGGCGAAAAAATCACGAAGCCCCAGGGATTTACGGCGATTCGCGATGGCATCAAAACGCGCCGCAGCGTGGCTGCGGAACCGGTCGCGCGCAAACCCGATTGGCTGCGCGTGCGATTGCCTTCGGGCGGCAAATACGAACAAGTCAAGGCCAACGTCAAAAAGCACAAGCTGGCAACGGTTTGTTCCGAATCGAAATGCCCAAACATCGGAGAATGCTGGAGCGCCGGTACGGCCACGATCATGCTGATGGGCGACGTTTGCACCCGCGCCTGCCGTTTCTGCTCGGTAGACACCGGCAACCCAAGGGGTTGGCTCGACCCGCAGGAGCCGGCCAATGCGGCCGAATCCGTGCGCCTGATGGATCTGAAATACATTGTGTTGACTTCGGTTGACCGCGACGATCTGCCCGACGGCGGCGCGCAGCATTACGCCGACTGCATCCGGGCCATCAAGCGCGAGAATCCGCAGACTGCGGTCGAGGCCCTGACGCCGGATTTTCAAGGCCGCCACGAGTGCATCGAGACCGTGGTCGATTCGGGTCTCGAGGTCTTTGCCCAGAACGTCGAGACCGTGCGCCGGCTGACCCATCCGGTGCGCGATGCGCGCGCCGGGTACGAGCAGACGCTGAACCTGCTGGAATACGCCAAGAAGCATCGGCCCGGCGTGCTGACCAAGACCAGCCTGATGCTGGGGCTGGGCGAAACCGACGATGAAGTGCTCGAATGCATGGACGACCTGCGTGCCCGCAGCGTGGATATCGTGACGTTCGGGCAGTACCTGCGCCCGACCATCAATCATCTGCCGGTGGAGCGCTATGTCTCGCCCGACCAGTTCCGCCGCTTCCGCGAAATTGGCATCGAAAAGGGCTTTCTCGAAGTCGTCTCGGGGCCGCTGGTGAGGTCGAGCTATCGTGCCGAGCGGGTTCTCGAAAAAAACAATTGTGGCCTCGATTGACGCCGGTGAGGCCAGCGCCGGATCATGAGCGACTCGCGTGAGGACCAAATCGAGCGCTTGCGGGTGGTGCTTGAACAGCTGCGGCGCGAGCAGCGCACCATGACCTATCTGGAAGCGGCCGACAGCATACCGCTAGATCCGCCGCACCGCATCCACCAGGTCGCCCGCCTGCTCGAATTCATGCTTGAGCAGGATTGCCTCACGCACCGTCCCAAGCTTGCTGCGCTGGTCGTGTCGCGCGTCCGGGGCGGATTGCCCGCACCGGGTTTCTTCGATTGGGCGCGGCGGCTCGGTTTATACGATGGCCGCGATCCGGCTCGGTTTCATCGCGAATTGCTCGATCAACTCTACCAGGATGACCCAAATCCATGAACACGATGAATGTGCTGGTCCGTATGCTGTTGTTGTCGGCGATCGTGACCCTCTCGGCATGCTCGAACGAACCGCAAACCGCTGACGGTCAAAGCCTGTCTCCACCGGTCGCCGAAAAACGACAACACGTGGTCCGTGCTCCGGCCGGCGAGCGGGTTGATCCTTATTACTGGATGCGCGATGACAAGCGCCGCGATCCCGACGTGCTGGGATGGCTGGAGTCGGAAAATCGCTACACCCAGTCCATGCTAGAGAAAAACCAAGATCTGCAACGCGTGCTGGTCGATGAAATGCGCTCGCGCATCCAGCAGGATGAAACGAGTGCGCCGTACCTGGATGACGGCTATTGGTATTACACGCGCTACGAGCAGGGCCTTGAGTACCCGATTTATGCACGGCGCAAGCAGACCCTGGAAGCCGATGAGGAAATTCTGCTCGACGGCAACGAGCTTGCGCGCGACCGGGACTTTTTCCAGATTGGCGGCTGGGACGTCAGTCCGGATGGGCGCCGCCTGGCCTGGTTACAGGATGTCGTTGGCCGCCGACAGTTTCGGTTGCTGGTCAAGGACATCGACAGTGGCGAGGTGGCCGATACCGGGGTCAACGGTATTTCATCGGCGGCCTGGTCGGCCGACGGTACCAGTATTTTCTATGTCGAGAATCATCCCGAAACACTGCGATCCTACCGGGTGCGTAGATATTACCCGGGCTCGGGTGCCGACGAGCTTTTGTATGAAGAAAACGACACCGCGTATTACACCTCGGTGGGCCGAACGCGCTCGGACCGCTACAACTACATTTACCTCCAGTCGACGACCACGACCGAGATGCACGTGATCGACAGCGCCCGCGCCGATGCGGGCTTTGAGGTGTTCTTGCCGCGCGAATCCGGTCACGAATACGCAGCCGATCATGTCGGCGACCACTGGATTGTCCGCAGCAACTGGCAGGCACCTAATTTCCGCATCATGCGGGTTGATGACCCAAAGCATGCCGATCGCTCGCATTGGCAGGACGTGATTGCGCACGACGAAGCCGTGTTTATTCATGAATTCGACGCCTTCGAACGCTTCCTCGCGGTCTCCGAGCGTGTCGACGGGCTCCGGCGTTTGCGCGTGCTCGATTACGTCAGCGGCGAAGACCGGATTATTGAATTCGCCGAGGCGGCCTATGTGGCCCAGCTGGGACGCAATCGCGAACCCGCAACAAAGAGCTTGCAGTTTGTCTATACCTCGATGACCACGCCGCGGTCGACGTGGGAGCTCGATATGCTAAGCGGTGAGCGCCGGATGATTCAGCAGATCGAAGTGCCGGGTGAATTCGATCCGACCCATTATCAAACCGATCGCATCTGGGTCGAGGCGCGCGACGGTGCTCGCATCCCGGTCTCTCTGGTGCGCCATCGGGATACGCCGCTGGACGGCACGGCACCGCTGTACCAATACGGCTACGGTTCCTATGGTTCTTCGATGGAGCCGGCCTTTTCGACCGCCCGCCTGAGCCTGTTAGACCGCGGCTTTATATTTGCGATTGCCCATATTCGCGGCGGTCAGGAAATGGGTCGCGAGTGGTACGAGCAGGGGCGGTTGCTGCATAAAATGAATACCTTTACCGACTTTATCGACGTCACCGAAGATCTCGTCGCGCAGCGCCTGGTGGACGCCGACCGGGTGTTTGCCATGGGTGGCAGCGCTGGCGGGCTGCTGGTGGGCGCGGTCGCAAATCTGGCACCCGAGCGCTACGCCGGCATCGTTGCGCACGTGCCGTTCGTCGATGTCGTAACGACGATGCTCGACGAGTCAATTCCATTGACCACCAACGAGTTCGACGAGTGGGGAAACCCGATGGATCCGCGCTATTATGAGTACATGCTGCGCTATTCGCCCTACGACAATGTCCGGGCGACCGACTATCCGGCCATGCTGGTCACGACTGGCCTGTGGGACTCGCAGGTCCAGTACTGGGAGCCGGCCAAATGGGTCGCACGGCTTCGCGAGCTCAAGACCGACGACAACCCGCTACTGTTTCACGTCAACATGGATGCCGGCCACGGCGGGCAGTCGGGCCGCTTTCGCAGGCTGGAACAAACTGCGCTGGAGTATGCTTTCATCCTCGACCAGGCCGGGGCGGGCTGAGGCCGAAGGCG
Organism: Lysobacteraceae bacterium; assembly: GCA_020201235.1. Taxonomy (GTDB): domain Bacteria; phylum Pseudomonadota; class Gammaproteobacteria; order Xanthomonadales; family Wenzhouxiangellaceae. The sequence goes on along the minus strand of JAIVHD010000244.1, from coordinate 9 downwards.
GCCGGCACG
>JAIVHD010000024.1:9488-16250 GCA_020201235.1 Lysobacteraceae bacterium | reverse complement strand
AAAACGCTCAATTCGGCGAAATTGGCGGCCGTAGACGCGATTCGCGCACCAACTTGGTGCATATCCTCTTCGCGGCACCGCTGATCGCGGTGTACTAAGGTTAAGTCCGACAGGCTGCTAGTGCACTGTCTGGTATTAATTGGTGAAATGAGCGAGTCGCCAAGCGGTCAGCTGCAAGGCGCGCTCTCGCCGGAAGGGCAGCCTTTATCACAGCCGTCTTTCAAGAGAGCGCAACGCCGCAGATGGCCGCTTCGCGGCTCGCCCGAAGGGAGCCCCGCAAATGACCCGCAACGGCGTTCCAAACCTTGAACACAGCGCAACTGTGCCCTGCGGATTGCGCCTTGTTGCGGGTCATTTGCGGGGCTCTCATATCATCAATTAATACCAGACAGTACACTAGCTTGCAGATGAACCGATCACGCCCCTGAATCGGTGCGTTTCGGCGGCGCCTCAACAGCACCCTACGAAACGAAACCCAACCAATGCCCGCGTAGGGTGCCGTTGAGCGCAGCGAAACGCACCGCCCCGACTACGGGTTTGGCACACCCCGGCGGGAATAGGCATAATCAGGGACGGATCCGGTTGTCGACCGGTCCCGTTGGCCAGTCAAATAAAGCGGGAGACCCATGAGCAAGGCGGATCAAGAGCGGATTTCCGGGGCAATCCTGGAATTGGTGCCGCAGGACGGATCATCGATCGGCAACATCAAGCTGCTGGGGGTGCTTGGGAAACCTGGCCGGCCCTGGATGATGAGGAATATTTCCGGATTCGGACGCACTGGTCGCATCTGGCTACCGGGCGCGGCCGGGGCGGATCGGTGATGCTGGCTAATCCCGAAGCCCGAGAAAAGCTTGAACTGTCCGGCCAGAGCCGCTGGGGGCTTCGGTTTCAAGCCTTACCTGGACCGGTTCAAGGATCGTGGAATGAAGTCCACCGAGGCCTATATTGCACTGGGGCGCAAACTGATCCGGATTGCGTTCGCTCTGATGAAAAACCTCGAGCAGTTCGATCCAAATCGGCTCAGAATCGCTTGACTTTCAACATAGAATCTTATTCGTTAGGTGCACGATCCATCAGGTTACCTCCCAGATATTTTTCTGCGAAAACCGCTTCCTACTCCCATCCCTGTACGCAAAAAAACCGTCCGCTGTCATCTCGCCAACTCCAAGCATGTATGGTCTGTACCTTTGCACTGCGATCCGAATGGATAGGTCTCTCTGAGTATCCTTCATTACCCCGAACGTATATTTCCCTAGAATCTCAGGTACATCGATTTCAAAATCTGGCTTCTCTGGCCATTCAGGCCACGTATCCAGTTCCGAAAATGGGAGTAGTTCAAGTTTGTCAGTTGTTTCTCTGAGGAAATCGTCCGCCATTTTCTTCAGGTCTTTCGAATTCACTTCGCACCTAACGTTTGCGTTAACCGGCGCCGGATTTGCCGGCGTCCAGGTTGAACCCTTTGTTGAACGAAGCCGCTACGCGGCAGAAAACCCCATTCATGCTGTGTAATCCGTGACTGGCGTCCAATCCGGGCGCGTTTTCAAGGACTTTACCATGAACAAATCCGAGCAAAAACGCTTCGGATATTCTGAGCGTTGCAGAGATCGAGCGCCTGATGGGTGCTGCGCGCAAGTTGCGTTATCGGGTGTTTGTGCTGACGACCTATTCGATGGGCCTGCGCCTGGGCGAGACGCTGGCGCTGCAAGTCGGCGATATTGACGCGGACCGGCACCAGGTCCACATCCGGCGCGGGTTCAGTCCGGAGCAAATTGACAAATCGGCGCATCCTGCGCAAGTTGCCGGTAATGCGTGCGCAAATCAGGCATTGGCATTCCACACCAGCATCTTCTCGATCTGCATGTCGGCAATGGTGTAAGGCATGCCGCCAGTGCCGTAACCGGAACGTTTCAGCCCGGCAAAGGGCATGCCATCGACGCGAAACGCAGTGTGCTGATTGACCATCACCGCCGCCGCATCGACGCCGGCATAGACCTGCTCGGCGACGTCCAGCGAATCGGTGTACACCGCCGCCTGGAATGCATATGGCACGCTGTTGGCCTGATCAATCGCTTGCTGCAGATCGCTGTAGGGATAGACACACACCACCGGCCCGAAGATTTCTGCCGTACTGACCTGAGCGTCGGCAGGCGGATCAAACAGCAGCGTTGGCGCATAACAGTTGTTCGACAACGCCTTGCCACCGCAGAGCAGATCGGCACCACTTTTGCACGCTGCGCTGACCCATTCATGCACTCGCTCGACCTCGTCCGGCCGGATCAGCGGGCCGACATCGGTTGCTGCATCGGCTGGATCACCCACGCTCAGATCATTCGCAGCCGCGGCGATGCGTTCGGCCAGTTCCTTGGCCACCGACTGCTCGGCAAACACCCGTTGCACCGACACGCAAACCTGCCCGGCATGGTAATAGCCGCCCTTGGTGATTCCCGCCACGGCGGCATCCAGATTGGCATCGGCGGCCACAAACAACGGTGCCGGGCCACCATGCTCGAGCGCGCAGCGAGTGCCGGGGGCCAACTTCGAGCGCAGCATCCAGCCCACTTTATCGCTGCCGATGAAGGTCAGAAAGGCGACCCGTTCATCGGTCACCAGGCGCTCAATCTGCTCGTTTTCCGGCGGCAACACAAATTGACACCAGGCTTCGGGCAGGCCGCAGTCATGCAGCATCTGTGCAACACTCCAGGCTGACAGTGGTGTGGTCTTGGCCGGCTTCACCAGCACCGGACAGCCGGCAGCCACCGCGGTGGCGACCTGATGCACGATCAGGTTCAAGGGATGGTTGAAGGCGCTGACTGCTGCGACCACGCCGATCGGTTCACGCTGGGTGAAGGCACGATGCCCGGCCGAGGCGGCAGTGGTGCCCATCGGGATCACTGTGCCATGATCGTGGCGGATCACCTCGATGCAGATCTTGACGCCATCAATGGCGCGATCGGTTTCTACCAGCGAATCCTTGAGTGGCTTGCCGCCCTCGCGCGCCGCCTGCAAGGCCAGATGCTCGCGTTGCGCGGTCATGCGCGTGGCGAGTTTCTCCAGGATCGCCACGCGTTCATGCAGCGGCAGCCAGGCGGATTTGTCACGAAAGACAGCGTGTGCGGTGTGCAGCGCGTGCTCAATGGCATCGTCATCGCTCAACGGCACCTCGCCGATGACTTCATTGTTGTAGGGCGAGTGTACTTGCAACATGTTCATATTGATTACTCCAGATCAGTGTTCTGTTGAGGCTCGGGTTCAGGATTGGGTTCGGCAATCGCTTCAGGCCTGCGAGCCGACCAGATCACCCAGCCGTTGGGTCAACAGCGGATTTTCGCGATAGTCCACCGGCACCACGACCAGACTGGGGCCATCTTCCGCGAACGCCTGCTGCAGTGTGGCCTGCAAATCACGGCTGCGCTCGACCCGATGGCCGTGCCAGCCAAATGCACTGGCCAGCTGCAGCCAGTCCGGGTTGCCAAAAGACAGATCGGAGTGGCGACCGAACTCATTGTCCTGCTTCCAGGCAATCAGGCCATAACCGCCGTCTTCCCACACCATGACGACGATATTGCTGCCCAGACGCTTGGCGGTTTCCATTTCCTGCACGTTCATCACGAAGCCGCCGTCGCCGCAAATGGCCAGCACGCGACGATCGGGATGCACCAGATGGGCGGCGATGGCACCGGGAAAGGCCTGCGCCATGGAGCAGAAGCCATTGGGAATCAGACAGGTATTCGGCTCGTGGCATTGATAATGTCTGGCGATCCACATCTTGTGTGCGCCGACATCGGACAGCAGGATATCGTGCGGCCCCATGACCTGGCGCACATCCCATAGGATTTTCTGCGGTCGCACCGGACCGGTCACATCATCGTCTGCATGGGCACTGAACTCATCTTGCATCTGTGCGCGCAATTCGCGTTGACGAGCCAGATCAAATTTCGGCAGACCATGCTGCCGGACGCGTTCATTGAACATCCACAAGGTGTGCGCCAGATCGCCCACCAGCTCTACCTGCGGGTTGTAATGCTCATCGATCTCGGCGGGCAGAAAATCGGCGTGGATGATGCATTTGTCCGAATTCGGGTTCCACAAATGCGGGTGGTATTCGACCATGTTGAGTGAAAAGACAGTAATCGGCATCCATGTCGACACAGCCCTTGGCCATGAAGGTCGACAACACGCCGATGCCGGTGGCTTCGCAAAACTGTCTGAGCTGCTTGCTGGCACGTTTGCGGATGGTGCCGTTGCCGGCCAGGATCACCGGCCGTTTGGCATTGCGCAGAAGTTCGAAAGCCTGATCGGTGATCTTGTCGTCCGGACCCGGACGGCGGAAACGGTGCACCTGCATCGGGCGGGCTTCAGTTTCGTGTTTGGCCACATCCTCGGGCAGCTCGATGTGCACCGCGCCGGGCTTTTCCGAGCGGCACACGCGCACCGCCTTGCGCACGATCTCGGGAATGGTGTCGGCGTTGTAAATCGACGTGTTCCACTTGGTCACCTCCTCGAACATACCGACCACGTCCATAATCTGGTGCGATTCCTTGTGCAGACGATCCGTCGAGCCCTGTCCGGTCAACGCAATCAACGGTGCGCGATCCATGTTGGCATCGGCCACACCCGTCATCAAATTGGTCGCACCCGGCCCAAGCGTGCCCAGACAACCGGCCGGATTGCCGGTCAAGCGGCCATAAATCTCGGCCATGAAGGCCGCACCCTGCTCGTGTCGGGTGAGGATGAAGCGGATCTGCTTCGAGTTCTCCAGCGACAGCATGAAATCGGCGTTTTCCTCGCCAGGCACGCCAAAAATATACTCCACACCTTCATTTTCCAGACATTTGACCAGTAGATCCGATGCTTTCATGACATGTTTCCCAAAGTTGACAGCGAGTAAGGACCGTCGACGACTGCTTTTGATCACAGCAGCGCTCGCGATCTTTGGTTTTCATCCAGTGGCAGGATCAGCAGCCGATTTCAACGCAGCGCATACACCCGATCGGAGCATTTCTCGTTGCTCCGGGCAGCTGCTGGGGCAGCGGCGGGCAGCCAGCTACTGGACACCCAGCATCCAGCATAGCCGAAGGGGTTTTCAGCGACGTAGTGCGGATCGCTGCTCCACGATCTGCTGGCTGAGACGTCCGACGGTGTCGGCGGACCCGTCCGCTTGTGGCAAAAGCCCGACGTACACGGCGGCGGCGTAGAGATAGCCAAGACGGGTATTGATCTCGGTACGTTCAATGAACGCGCCTCGAAGTTCTGCGAGCTGCTCCCGGGCAGCGTCATCTGTCGGGCGTACCTGAAGCTGCCGCAGAACCTGCCGCAGCTCGCGGTCCAGCAGCAGGTAGGCTTCGGAATTAAGCGCGCGGCCGAGGCGCACCAACTCGGCGAATGACGGTTCAGACGATGATTCAGACGATGAATTGCCGGATGAGTCCGTGTCCTCTCCCGACGCCCCTCGTCCTCAACGTCTGCCCGGAGCGTGCGCACCAGAATATCCCGTACTCGCCGGTCACTGACCCGGTGACTGACAAACTGCATCAGCCATTCATGGTCGAGATGATCGAAGGACCCCTGAATATCCGCATCCAGCACCCAGCTGACCTTCTTTGTTGTCAGGGCCACATACACTGCATCCAGCGCCTGATGTTGACCTCGTTCAAGTCCATTTCCCATGGCGCACCTCACAAGTCAGTTGAAGGTAACGCTATAATACACTGATTTATAACACAGTCATACTAGGATGTGCCTGTTTAATCGTTTGCGGGTAATCTTTTGCGAAGCGCAGAAGCGGCGCAGGCCGGATTAGCCAAGCGCATCCGGCAGTTTGTATTACGGCAACCCGCCGGCTTCAACAGCCTGTTCGGCGTCGCGAAGCGTTGCCTCCGCCAACTGCCGCAGCGGATTCTCGGGCGGCAAGACACGCTGCCGGATTTCCACAGCCTCACCCAGTAGCGGCAACGCTTCGGCTTTACGGCCGGACGCAGCCAGCGAGCGCCCGAGCCCGAGCAGGCTCCAGGCCAAGTGCGGATGGCCTTCGCCTAACGCGGCGCGACGAATCGTCAACGATTCGCGGAACGCCGCCTCCGCCTCGCCATATCTTCCGGTGTCCAGAAACAGCTGGCCCCGTTCGGTATGCGCCACCGCGACCTGCGGATGTCCGGCGCCAAGCTGCTCGGCAAGCCGCTCCATCGCCGCCTCGAAAAGGCGCTCGGCCGGCTCGTAGTCGCCCGAGTCTCGCAGCGCAATAGCCAGATTCAGCATTGCCTGACCGATGCGGTAATGATCGGGCGCCAGCGCAGCTCGCCGAACGTCCAGCGCCTCGCCAAGCATAGCGACTGCCGTTTCGATATCGCCGTAGTCCTTCTCCAACAAGCCGAGGTTGGTCAGCGTTTGCGCGAGGTCTGGGTGATCGTCAGCCAGCAACGCTCGACGCAACGCCAGCGCCTCGACTAGCGCCGGGCGCGCCCGGGCGGGGAACCCCCCGAGGTAGTGCATTAATCCCAGATTGTTCAACAACGTGGCCGTGGCCGGGCTGCCGGATTGGTCGGGGCGTTGCCGTCCAGCGTTCGGCGAATGACCAGCGCCTCTTCCAGCATTGCCGTCGCCTGGTCGTACTGGCCGAGCCGGAATCGCGCCGAGCCGGCATCGTTGAGTCGCTGCGCGAGTCGCCATGGCGCCACCAATCGGTCCGCCCGTGTTAGCGCGATGCTGCGATCGAGCAGTTCCACCGCCTCGGCCGGTTTCCCTGTCTGTGACAGGGTGCGCGCC
>JAIVHD010000024.1:8480-9466 GCA_020201235.1 Lysobacteraceae bacterium | reverse complement strand
TTCCCTGTCTGTGACAGGGTGCGCGCCAGACCCGCCAGCACGCGGGCCTTTTCTGGAAGCCGTTGAAGCTCCACCCTGCGTGGCCGGCACCATCAACGTCGGAGGCAACCCCTACGACGTTTCCTTCAGCGCTGACGGCCATTATGCGTTCGTGACCAATTACGGCTTGGCGCAAGTCCACAAGATCGACACCACAACCGATTCGGTATCGCGCAACTTTGGAATGGGCACACCAACGAATACAACGTTTCCAGCATTACAAGGGATTACCGTGCTGACCGCGCCCGATGCCGACCTGGATGGCGTGCCCGACTTGCAGGATAATTGTCCGAACGTACCCAACTCCGAACAGACCGACACCGACAACGACGGCGTAGGCGACGCATGCGAACCGGTCAACGCACCTCCAACCGCCAACGACGACAACGCCACCACCGACGAAGACACCGCAAGAAACATCGATGTCGCGCCAAACGACACCGATCCGGACGGTAACCTCGCTCCGACAAGCGCGAACACGGCCTGCGGCACCTGCAGCGCGCCAACGAATGGGGCACTGACCAACAACGGCGACGGCTCGTTCGATTACACGCCTGCCGCGGATTTCTTCGGCGCCGATTCGTTCGTCTACGAGATCTGCGACACCGACGGCGAGTGCGATACGGCGACCGTCGACATCACGGTCGACCCGGTCAACGACCCGCCATCCTTTGACGCGGGCGCCGATCCCGCCTTCTCCGCCGGCACTTCCGGCGGGCAATCGATTGCGAATTGGCCGCAGAACATCGATCTCGGGCCGAATGAAGTGCAGCAGGTCGACAGCTACACGGTGATCACGACTTCGGATCCTGATTCGATTCTTGCAGGGTCGGCCGCGATCAGCATCGACGGCGAACTGACGTTCCCGCTTACAGGCGCCAGCGGCATAGCACAGCTCGAAGCCACGCTCATCGACGACGACGGCGGCACGGCCAACGGCGGTAACG
>JAIVHD010000024.1:0-8429 GCA_020201235.1 Lysobacteraceae bacterium | reverse complement strand
CCTCGAAGCCTCGAGCCTGCAATGCGTGCCCCGGGCGGCCCCGGACGAGCCGTACGCGTACAGCTTCGTCATCACGAATAACGGCCCGGACGACGCGTCCGGAGTCGCGGCATCGCATGTGCCCATCCCGGGCGCCGCGGTCAATTCGATCTCGTCACCGGACTGCGCCGACACCGGCCCGGCGGTGGATTGCGACCTGGGCACGATCAGCGCCGGCACGGGCATCCAGATCGGGATCGAGATCCAGGCGCCGAACGTGGGGGCGCAGGTGCTGCAGATGACGACAAGCGTGGTGGCGACTACCGGCGATCCCATCGTTGGCAACAACGAAGATCAGGCGTCGGTCGAGATCGTGCCGGGTCTGGTCAGCGTCGACGGTTTTGAAAACTGCACGCCCTGAGCAGCGTCAATCGGGTTGTAACCGGCGTTCGCGCAGCTTCTCGTAAACCGGCCCGCAACACGACGCGACATCGCGCGCGCGGCCCGTCAAGTGCGGCGCTTGCGCCGGCGGCGGGCCGAAGCCGGTCGATTCCCATACGCGCTGATACCAGTGCGGCGCCCACGGGCCGTCGGTCTCGCGCGGGCCGGGCGGCCAGGCGAGCATCTGCGGCATGAAGTCGATTCCCAGATACGCGCACAGCGCGCGCAGATGCGCTTCGGGGTTGCCCAGAAACTCGCCCGAATCGATCACTGGCGGGTCCTGACCCAATTCCCCGGTCGCGAAGCGGTACAGCGCCCACTGCTGCGGCACGCCGATGTCTTCGGCGCTCACCGTATCGCGCTTTTTCAGGTACGAAGCGACCACCGCGGTCGGGTCGCGGATGAGGAAGACGTGGCTGAGCTTCGAGAGCCAGTCGCGCTGCAGCATTTCCGGCAGCAAATGGTGGGTCATGTGCTTCTGGTACCAGATCGGCCGACTTTCCGGCACCGGCCCGGTCAGCATCCCGGTGACCTTGCGCCAGTCGGTCTCCATTTCACGAATGATCTCGTCGCGCATCGGGTGGTCTTCGCCAGTCATTTCCAGCCAGGCACCGTACAGCGGTTCGTCGGAAACGAAACAGTGCGGCCGGTTCTCGAACGCCCGCATCATGGCTGTGGAAATGTTGCGCGGCCCGGACCACATCGCAATGCGGAGCGGATGAGCGCTGCTGGTAATTCCCGTCCTCATAATCTTGCGCTCCACTTACTAATGCAATCAGAAGTATTGCCTCATTCAGCTTGTCGGGGGCTCCGGACGAATCCGCCTGCGGCGTTAAGGTGACTCGACGTAGAACGACTATGCCTTCGCCACCTTGCCTTGCAGGCGAATCCGTCCGGAGCCCTGAATGTGGCAATACTTCTGATTGCATTAGTAGCTCCAAGTGCCGCTATGCGGATCCCATCCAAGCCTGGCACTTTCCGGGCGCGTGAGGGCAGCGACGACGGGGCCGAAAAAATGGCGTAGCTCCTGTTGCAATTCCGCGAATGGTGGTGGTTGAAGACTCGGCGGATTCCGGCGCAGAAAACCGCTCCAAAGCCCCCGCTCCTCAGCGGTCCGTGCGAACCTCTCATTAAGACCCAGCGGGATTTCAGTCGGAAACATGGTCCCGCGGCGTCGCAGCGTTCCTCCGACCGCCTCAACCACATTGGACAGATCGAATGCGAACGTGCGGATCATGACCCACATATCGTAGAAATCCCTGACCCTTCCGTTGGCCTCTCCAAAGCGAATCATGGCCTCGAATTTCTCGGCCAGCACGGTCTCGCGCGGGTACATCAGGATTTTTGCCGCTGGCATATCCGGCAACAGACTCGGGAAAATCTGGCGCTGCGGTCGTGGGTAGACATGGTCGCCAAAGCCAATATCCACCTGGACTCGAATGATCGCTTTGGCCAGCTCGCCGTTCAGGCTCAAGCGAATACCCGGGTACTTGTCGATCTCGCGCATTGTTGCGACTTTCAGGCTGGCCGGCTCGAAGATGATCCCGTCTTCGGGCGCCTCGACCTGGCAGATGGTGCGAAAAACGTCGGAAATGGCCGCCCGATCCGAGTCACCTTGGCCAAGCAGGTCGAGGTCGCCGGTGGGTCGGAAAACGTGCTCGGGCCAGGTCACAAACAACATCGCGCCCTTGAGCACGTAACCTTCAGCAGCTTCCGTTCGGCTGAGCCGAAACAACAAGCGTTCGATGGCATAGCGCGTAAGGATTCGCTGGTAATCATCGCCATGCTGCCGGGCGTGATCGAGCAGCCGTTGTCTGATCGAGGCGGCGGAATTCTTGATGATCCGGCGCGTCATAGCAGCGCCTTGATACAAGGCTCGACCCTTTTTGTGACCCGGTTGATGCCCGCGTATTTCATCAACTCGCTCGCAGTCGTTTTTCCCTCCCGCAGGGCATCACGAAGCGCCTCAATGGCAACGTCCTCACCAACATGACGGCGATGCTTAAAACAATCGGTGACGGTTTTCGCCACGTTGTAGATCGGCACATCGACGCCCTCTATTCGGGCGTGCTCGACACCCGAGGTCAGGACCTTTCCGGTTGCACGAACGATTTCAAGCCTTGGACTCCGTACGTTCGGTGTTCTGGCCTTGTGGGGGATGGTCATCCACACTGCATGTGGCAATTGAGTCGTCAATCCATGGTATCGAAGCGCGCTGATCAGGCTGATCACCCCATGCGGAACAAGGCGGGTGGCTTCCGCCAGATCGTGAGCAACATCTTCGCCTGCGCGATCCGGATCCTGGTAAAGACCGCGACCGAGTCGCACGAGATCGCCGGAGGCGGTCAGGCGCTTCAGATAGCTCAAGGGAACACCTGCTGCTTTGAAATCGCGTGCGCGTGCGATTCCCCGAGTCCTGATGAGCTCAAGGGCGCGTTCGCGAGAGGTCATACTAATTCCAAGCATAGCGTTACTAATTGTAGGCATAAACACGGACTTGTCAACGTAAAGGAACACTTGATAAATAATAACTGATGTCATATATTTCATATGACTATGACCTGGGATAACCGCACTCCTGATCTCACGCCCAGAAATGTTCGCGCCGCGCGGGCCCTTCTGGCGTGGTCACAAAAAGATCTCGCCGAGGCCGCCGGCGTGGCAACCTCGACCGTGGCCGATTTCGAAAGAGGCCGGAGAACCCCGGTTGCCAACAACGCTGAAGCCATGCGCGGCGCACTCGAGGATGCCGGTGTCCAGTTCCTGCCAAAAGGGGCCGTGATCGGGCCGGATGTTCCCGGCATCGCGCCCACCGAACGTCCCGGCGCGCCGGTGCGGTGGGTGACTGCGGAAGATCTTTCGAACTGGGCCAATCAAATCGATGGCGCCAGCAGCCTGCCGACGCTGATTTCGCATCTGATCCGCGCCACCCATGGCGCGGCCGTCTCGCTTCGTTTTCCCGCTGACGAAGGCGTGAGGTACTCTGGCTGGGATGGCGTCAGCTCGACCGAGACAGGAAGCGAATATGTGCCGGCGGGTGAAACCGGCTGGGAGATTGGGAGTCAGCGCAGCAAGATCGCCCAGAAGGCCACGGAGGACTACCGAAAGCGTATGGCAGACCCCGGGGCGCTCGATCCCGCCAACGCCGCCTTTGTCTTTGTCACGCCTCGTCATTGGCCCGCCAAGGATAATTGGGCCAGAGATTGTCAGGACGAAGGCGTATGGCGGGAAGTCCGCGCGTACGATGCAGAAGACCTCGTCCACTGGATCGAACAAACTCCGGCAATCGGGCTCTGGCTGGCCTCTCTTCTGAATAAGCGGCCGGATGGCACGCGGGAGCTTGACGACTTCTGGCAGGAGTGGTCGCTTGCCACTCAATGGCTTCTGACCGAAGAACTGGTACTCAGTGACCGAGACCAGGACGCCGTTGAAGTTCTGCGCTGGCTGCGAGGCGAGCCGTCCGTTCTCGCGCTTCAATCGTCCACGACCGAGGAAGTGGTGGCGTTCTTTCATGCGACGCTAGGCATGCTGCCCGACGACGTCGCGGCGGCCTATCGGACCCGCTGTCTCGTGACAACGACCGCTGACGGCGCCCGCGCATTGGTCAACGCGCCCGCGCCGCTGTACCTGATCATGACCGAACGCAAAGCTGGTCTCGCCAGGTTTCTTGTCGAGCACGGCCATTATGTATTGCAGGCCCATGACGAGCGGCCGGTCGCGCGGGGCAATATCCGCACCCTCGCGCGGCCCTCGCGGGAAGGCATTGGCCACGCGTTGACCACCATGGGGATCGCCGAGCCCCGGGCCGAAGCACTGGCGCGTGACTGTGCCCGCAATCTTTCAATTTTACGCCGTATTATTCCGGGTGCGCCGGGGCGCAGCCCTCAGTGGGCCGAGAATTCCCCACGCGCGTTGCTGGCAGCCCTGCTCGCGGGCGGCTGGGACGAAGACTCGGACGCGGACCGTGCCCGGCTCGCCCAACTCGCCGATCAGCCGTATACGACTGTCATCGCTGACCTTGCCCGGTATGTTGACGAATTCGACCAACCGCTGCGGAAGATTGGATCGACCTGGCGGATTGCTTCACCTCCGGACGCATGGTTCCTGCTCGCGCAGTACCTGACAAGCGCCGACGTCGCGCGTTTCGAGGCCGCGGCGCATGACGTGCTCGGTTCCGCCGACCCGCGCTTCGAGATGGATCCCGACGAGCGCTGGATGGCGGCGGTTCAGGGTGTCCATCCGGAGTATTCGGCGTGGCTGCGCCACGGAATTGGACAGGTGCTGATCCTGCTGGCTCTGTGGGGTGACCAGGCTCGAATGGTTCCCGACGCCGCACGCCGCGCCGACGCCATCGTCGAAAAGCTGCTGCGCGACGCCGATTCACGGCGATGGTGGTCGCTTTCCCGCGATTTCCGGTTGCTGGCAGAGGCCTCGCCGCGCGCGTTTCTGGATGCCATCGAAGACAGCCTGGATCAGGACGAACCGCCCATTCGTGCTTTGTTCGACACCGATGGAGAGGCCGTATTCGGGACCGAACATCTCTCCGACATGCTATGGGCGCTGGAGTCGCTGGCCTGGTCGCCCGAATTGATGCCGCGCGTAAGCCCTGTCCTGGCCCGTCTCGACGCCATCGACAAGCCGCCCGGGAAGTACGCCAACCGGCCGGCGAACAGTCTTCGCGAAGTCCACATTCTCTGGAACCCGCAGACCCATGCAACCCTCAATCAGCGGCTTCGCGTGCTTGACTTGATCCGAAACGAAGAAAGCGATGCGGCCTGGAAGCTAATGCTCGGAATATTGCCAGGGGACCGGGATACATCCACGCCATCACCGATACCACGCTGGCGCGACTTCACCGTCGATGAGCCCGAAGTCGTAACCTGGGGACTGATACGACGCGGCGCCGTGGAGATCACCCAACGACTGATTGCAGACGCTGGCACGGACGCTTCACGATGGTCAAGCCTGCTCGATCGGTTTGCCGATCTTGCGCCGGATCCGGAAGCAGCATTTGTAGCCCTGGAAGCCGCGGAACGGAAGATCACCGGCCAGGTTGATCGTCACGAGCTCTGGGAGAAACTGCGGCGGGTGTTGCATCACCACCGACAGTTCCCGGACGCTGAATGGTCACTGCCGGATGAAGTGATTGATCGACTGGAAGTCCTATACGAGCGCTTCACTCCCGAAGATCCAATTGAGCGGGTGGCCTGGCTTTTCGAGATGTCCGCCGTTCTGCCCAAACCTTCGTCACCGGGCTGGGAGACAAAAGAGCGTGATATCGATGAGGCCAGACGGCAGGCAGCCCTGATGGTGTTCTCCGAGGGCGGTGTCGCCGCCGTCCTTGGGCTGGCTCGCCTGGTTAAAACGGCCGGTTTGATTGGGAAGGCGCTCTACGAGGTCGGGCTTTCCGACTCCGAACTCGACTCATTGCTTGAAGCGGCGTTCCGCAGCGGTCACGAACGTGAGCCCGACGTGGCGCACGGTCTGATCGTCGCTGCATACCGGGAAGGTAAAGAGCCCTGGGCGGAGGCCTTGATCGACAGGGCAAAGGATGAGGATTGGGGCGAAACGGCGCTGCTGACGATCCTGCGCGCGCTCCCGCCTCGACGTTGGACATGGGACCAGGTTGCCGAAGCCGGCCCGGAAATCGAAGACGCCTATTGGCGCAAGGTGCCGAGTTTCCGGATGGGCGACAACGGCGATGACATGGCGTTCGCAATCCACAAATTCATTTCCGTAAACCGCGCCCGCCATGCCCTGGCGCTGGCGGAGGGTGGGAGCAAGCAACTAGCAACCGCATTGCTCGTCGAAGTGCTGCAAGAGGCACAGCGCCAGCCGTTCGAGAGCAACGGAGCCATAAACGAAACGTCGATGTTCCAGTATTACGTCACCGAGATTCTCCAGACGCTGGATGAACGTGATGATTTGGATGAGGACGCGCTGGTCAAACTCGAGTGGGCGTATTTGCCGCTGCTTGAGCATTCCAGTCGACCAGCCCGGGTATTGCCGAAAGCGCTTTCGAAGCAGCCAGCGCTGTTTGTCGAACTGTTGCGCGCGGTATTCAAGACCAGCGAGGAAAGCGGCGATGTCGAGCCCGAGCCCGAAAACCCCGAGCAAGCCCGCGCATTTGCCAGACAAGCCCATCGGCTGCTGCGAAACTGGAGTCATTTGCCCGGCACCCGTGATGATGGCTCCATCGATGGCGATGCGCTGGAATCCTGGATCAAGGAAGCCCGCTCGCTGGCTAAGGCGGCCGGACGTGTGGAAATTGCCGATGATCAGATCGGAAACGTGCTGTCAGCTTCTCCCGACGGAGCCGACGGCAACTGGCCCGCCGAGGCAGTGCGTGAAGCACTCGATCGGTTTCGAAGCAAGCCGATGCTGAGAGGTTTTTGTCGAGGGAAAATAAATCGCCGCGGTGTCACCACGCGAATGCCGCGCGATGGCGGAAGACTGGAGCGCCAGGAGGCGGCGAAATACCGCGAGTGGGCGAAAGCGATGAGGTACAAACATCCGTATACCGCCAAGGCTCTCGACAGACTGGCACAGCACTACGAAGACGATGCGCGTCGTCATGACGAAGATGCCGAGCGTCTGGATTGGCAGTATTAGGACTGTATCGGGGCGATCGATGCATCGGCTACCGTGCAGTCGGACCGATTCTCGAACGCGCGCATCATCGCCGTTGAGATGTTGCGCGGCCCGGACCACATCGCAAAGCGAAGGGATTCAACCATCGAGCACCATCCGCATGGCCTTCCCCTGACGCGTTCGATAGGTCGAAAAGCCCCGCCGATCCAGCGTCAGAATGTCGACAATGCCGAGTGCCTCCGAAAGCAACACCAGTGTCGCGTCCGCGAAATCCATCGGAGTGTCGGCGTAGTGCTCCATCAGCAGCACGGCTTGGTCGAGCTCCGGCGGACGGCAGAGATCGAATACCTCGATCTGGCATGTGCTCACAAGGTCGGACAGGTAACGCGGTCCCTGTGTGCTGCTGGCGACGAAATGCATCGCTTCAGTGATCACGGCGCTTGTCGTGACCAGCCGCCCCCGGAAGCGGTCCCAGGCCGCACACACCGCCTGGTGCTGATTGTCAGAGGCGTCCAGATACGCGACCAGCGGCCCGGTATCGAGCAGCCAGGTTGTCACGGGCGCCAGTTACGCTCGGCCAGCTTGCGACGCCAGGGTTCGTCGGTGTTGCTGCCCAGGTTCAATGCCCCACGCAAGTGGGATGAACGGCTGCCCATGGGCGCGTCTTCCAGCGAACGTAAGAGAATCTCCCGCACCAACCCCGAAATCGACTTGCCCTGCGCCCGGGCGCGCTGTTCGAGCGCTTCGCGTAGCTTTTCGTCGGCTCGTATCGTGATTGTAGTACTCATGTGTACAGCGTAATACGAACTGGGCTAACTGTCAATTCGGGGCGCTCGGTAACTCCGACTCACGCACCAGAAGCTCGGCATAGGCCTGCTGCAATCGCTCGGTCACCGGCCCGCGCGCGCCCGAGCCGATGTCGCGGCCGTCGATCACCCCCACCGGCCGGAGGCCCGACAGGGTGCCGGTGGTGAACGCCTCGTCGGCCGAGTAGACATCGGTGAGGCTGAACGGTTTCTCGCGGCATTCGATACCCAGTTCGCGGCACAGCGAGATAACGTGGCCGCGCGTGATGCCGCCCAGGCAGTAGCGACCGTCGGAAGTCAGCACCGCGCCGTCGCGGACGATGAAGAAATGGGTGGAATTGCAGGTGGCGACGAAGCCGTCCGGGTCGAGCATCAGCGCCTCGTCGGCGCCGGCGACATTCGCCTGGATGCAGGCCAGGATGCAGTTGAGCTTGCTGTGGCTGTTGAGCTTGGGATCCTGGACATCCGGCGCGCCGCGGTGGACGTGCACGGTAAACAGTGTCTGGGCGCGGGTCAGGATTTCTTCGGTCACCGGATGATGGCCGGGAATGATCACAAGCGTCGGGCCCGATCCGGCCAGCGCGGGATTCTGGTAAGGCTCACGCCGCACCC
>JAIVHD010000208.1 GCA_020201235.1 Lysobacteraceae bacterium | reverse complement strand
CCGTCTGCCTGGCGCGCTGCTGCGAAGGATTTTCGGTTTGCTATTGCTGTTGATCGCCGGACGAATGTTCTGGTAGGTCCACCGCGCCGTTGAGATTCAGGCGCATGGCCAGCGGCCGATGATCGGAGAAGCGGATCGGCAGGGCGCCGAGCTCGGCAATATCCATGCGCGGTGAGACCAGGATGTGATCGATGGATCGCTGGGGATTCCACGAGGGAAACGTCATGACGTCGCCGGTCGGCATGACCAGACCGGCCTGGTCGCAAAACATCTGCAGCTCACGCGAGCTGGGGCCGGTATTGAAATCACCCATGACCAGAACGTTGGGATATTCGCGAACCAGGCCCGAGAGGTACTCCAGCTGCTGAGCCCGGGCCCGCCGTCCCAGCGCCAGGTGCAACACCATCAGCCATAGCGCCTGTTCACCCTCGCCAAAGCGCGCAACCAGGGCACCACGACCGGGAATCGCGCCCGGCAAACGATGCTCTTCGACCAGACTGGGCTCAATCCTGCTGAGCAAACCGATACCGGCATGCGCAATCACCCCGACTTTCCGATTGCCGCGGTAGTGCCAGAAAGGGAACCCGGCATGATTGGCCAGATACTTGGCCTGATTGAGAAAACCAGACCGAAGGCTGCCGCAATCGACCTCTTGCAGCGCTACGATGTCGTAGCTGCGCAACAGTTCGGCGATCGCATCGAGATTGGCAACTCGCTGGTGGTTCGGCAACAGCTGCCGCCAGCTGTGGGTCACGTACTCCCGGTACTTCCCGGTCGTCGTTCCAGCCTGAATGTTATAACTCAGCAGCCGCAACTGCCGGGGCGCGGCAGTCATCGGCGGCTACTGGACTTGGTCGCTTTCGTTGCCGGACAAGGCCAGGGCCTCAGTCTCACGCTCAATCAGCTGGTCGACCGCCGCCAGCAAATCCTGGTAACTGTTGAAATCGGTCGGGCTCACCCGCCACCTGCCCTGTACGATCATGGTCGGCGTTCCGCGCACACCATAGCGCATGATTTCGTTGCGGTTGCGGCGCATGTTTCCATCCACCGCGAACGATTGCGAGGTATTGACGAATTCAT
The DNA here is from genome assembly GCA_020201235.1 of Lysobacteraceae bacterium. Classification (GTDB taxonomy): domain Bacteria; phylum Pseudomonadota; class Gammaproteobacteria; order Xanthomonadales; family Wenzhouxiangellaceae. Next base: position 757 of record JAIVHD010000208.1, on the reverse strand, counting down.
CCACCTCGACGCCGAAGTCGGTGTAGACCTCGGCGATGTCTTCAATCGTCCGGAACTGCCGTCGTTCATCGTGCAGGGCACGGAACATTGCTTCGTGCGCATCTTCACCGAGACCCAGCACGTCGGCCGTGTAATACACCCTTGCAAAAACTTCCCAGCCCGGCTGCAGGCCCACCGGCAGATGCGTCAGATGGACATGACCCGGAAGATCCTCGGCCCAGGTCGAAATGATGGGCAGAAAGTTGCGGCAGGCAGGGCATGGGTAAGCAAACGCCTCGACGACCTCGACCCGGTCGGCCGGCGCGGTGGTCGGTGAGCCGATGGCGTGAAAGTGCGTACCTTCCTCAAAAGCCTGGCCAAACGCGAACCCTGCCAGTCCCAGCCAGGACAGCCCAATCGTGATGCGTCGAAGTGATTTCATGAAATCTCCTGCAGTCGGTGCGTCGAAGGATGATCTACAGACCCGCTCGGACTGTTTCGGTTCCCCCTCAACGCGACGCGCCCTGGGCAAAGCGAGCTGGATACAGGCCCTCAATGTAGGAGCTTAGCGCCTGAATGTCGGCGTCGGTCAAGTTGCGGGAAACGGCAATCATGATATGACTGTAGGGATCGTCTTCGCCGTTGTGCTCCCCGGCACGGTATCGTTGCAGCCGGTCGGCGGTGTAGTCGGCATGCTGGCCACGCAACTTGGGATAGTGCGCACCGGGGATGCCGTCGCCGGCCGGGCCGTGGCAACCGGAACAGGATGGGATACCCG
>JAIVHD010000207.1 GCA_020201235.1 Lysobacteraceae bacterium | reverse complement strand
ACGCTGGACCGACGCCAAGGGCGACCGCTGGCCGGTGGCTTGGCGCATCGACATTCCTTCTGCCGACCTGCGGATTCGCACCAGTGCCGTCTTCGACAACCAGCACTGGCAGCGCTCGGTCGACTACTGGGAGGGCATGATCGACGTGTACGATCAATCCAGCGATGAGCGGATCGGTCGCGGCTACCTGGAGCTCAGCGGCTACGGCGAAGACTGAGCAGGACTGGCCACCGTCAGGGGGCGCGATAGACTTGCCCGTCGCGCATGACAAAGCGCACGTCCATCAGGGACGCCACGTCCTCCAGCGGATCACCGGGCACCGCGATCACGTCGGCAAGGTAGCCCGTCTGGATCCGTCCCAGGTCTGCCGACCGGCCCAGCAGTGATGTGGATATGCATGTCCATCAGACCGGGCAGACAGGTCAGCCCGGACAGGTCCACTACCGCGACGCTCCCGGGCGCATAAGGAGGACGAATGTTAGCCGATCACGATAACCAGCCGGCGATCAGCAGCAGACTGAGTACCACCAGCCAGATCAGCAGCATGCGCCAGACCAAATGGTGACCGGTCGTCACCCCATCCTCGAACGATCCGGCCGGATCGACGATCAGGGCCGCGGTCTCATCGAGCACGTCATCCCGGATCGCCCAGCCCGACCGCCCGGCCACGTGAACACGCCAGGCCTGGCGAACGCGGTCCAGATCTCCGCCGAGCCCAGCGCTGATCAGCATCAAAACCAGTACCGGCCAGTCCAGCACCAAACGCAGGCGCAGCAGCCAGGCCGACTGCTCCGGAGACAGCCCCGGCAGATGCAGACTGAGCCGGGTGAGCCGATATAGCAGGGCGCCAGCGATACCGAGCGTCACAAACCAAAACAAAATGCCGAACCAGCGGGTCTGAGCGGCATGCAATACAGCCGCGGCCGCCCCATCAGAGCCGGCATCGTGCCGAATCCGCATGACCCGTCGCGCGGTGAGATAGGCGGGGTTGTTACCGCCGGCCAGCAGCAGCTGCACGTCGTGATCCAGATCACGCGGCCCGAGGGTGTAGATAAAAACTGCCAGGGCCAGCATGAACCAACCGGGAGTACCGAAAAAGCCGACGGCGATTGCGCTGGCGGCGACCGCAATCGACGGCGCAACTATTACCACCGCCGCCGCTGGCGCCCACGTGCGATCTGCCGACCACACTCGAACCAAACCAATCAGCCGGGCAAACCAGCCGAAGTTGCGTCGCCGCGCCAGCGGGGGAACCAGATGACTGAGCAGAAGACCCAGCAGGACGATCAGGATGGTCACGGATGGGAGGTCCGAACCAGCCAGGCAAGCTGCGGGCTCGGCCGCCCACAGCGCAGGGGATCAGGCAATGCCGAAAGAAGAACCGCAGCCGCAGGTCGTGGCTGCATTGGGGTTACGGATCACAAAGCGCGCACCCTGCAGACTTTCGCTGTAGTCGATTTCGGCACCCTCGAGATATTGGAAGCTCAGCGGGTCGACGACCAGCGTGACATCATTGCGGGTGACGGCTACATCACCTTCATCCACCGCTTCGTCGAAACTAAAACCGTACTGGAAGCCGGAGCAACCGCCCCCGGTGATGTAGACGCGAAGCTTGAGCGCCGGATTGGCCTCTTCGAGAATCAGTTCCCTGACCTTGGTCGCTGCAAAAAAAAGCGGCCGAATGCTGGCCGCTTCAATCTTCATGCCCCAAACCGGATAAGTCGCGCGCTTATGGATATCAGCAACCCATGATGTTGGATTTCCATGAATTTTTTGTAATGCGCCAATGATTTATACCGCGCCGGATCGGGTACCGTCAAGTTGTATTCCCCGCACGCTTGCCGGAAAATGCTCGCACGAAACCGATCTTTCCAGTCTCAGGGAGCCGGCCATGCGGTGGCTTGAAGCGTTTCACATCATTTTCGTCGTGACCTGGTTCGCCGGCCTGTTCTACCTGCCGCGCCTGTTTGTTTATGCGGCAGAGAACCCGAATCCGCCGACCATCGATCTGCTCAAGATCATGCAACGGCGACTCATGATGATCACCCACATCGGCGGAGCAACCGCGGTGGTTCTAGGGCTGAGCCTGCTGATCGCCGAACCCTGGCATCTTGCCTCCGGCGGCTGGATGCATGCCAAGCTGGTCCTGGTAGCCGGCTTGATCGGCTACCACCTGTGGTGCTGGCGGCTGGTTGGCATTTTTGCGCGCGATCTCAATCGGCACAGCTCACGCTGGTACCGCCTGTTCAACGAAGCACCCGCCCTGTTCCTGGTGATCGTGGTCATCCTGGTGGTCGTCAAGCCATTCTGACGGCCGGTGCAGACGGCCTATAGGCGGCCTCGCTCGGCGCGTCACTCCCGAACGCGGATCAGACTTGATCCCGTTCGATCAGATCGCGCGCCATATAGAGCGCAGCGATACTCCGGCCCTCGCTGCAGTCCTCGCGCTGGATCAGGCTGACCAGGTCGTCCATCGGCCAGGTCAGCACTTCTAGCTGTTCGGGCTCGTCGCCAGGCAATCGTGACGGATACAAGTCGCGCGCCAGCACCACCTGAGTGGCATGGGTCATGTAGCCCGGCGCCATCGTCAATAGCCCGAGGCTGATGAGACTCCGCGCACCGAAGCCGCATTCCTCCTGCAGCTCGCGGTTGGCACCTTCCACCGAGCTCTCACCAGACTCCAGCCGACCCTTCGGCAGACACAGCTCGTAGCGATGAAAGCCGCAGGCATACTCGCGAATCAAGAGAACATGGTCCGGATCCGGCATGGCTACCACAATGACCCCGCCCAGTCCGCGACTGATCAGGCGCTCGTAAGTCCTGCATTCACCGTTGGAAAACTCCAGATCGAGCTGTTCGACCTTGAACAGATCGGCCGGCTGACGCTCCCGCCGAGCGTGAATCAGCGGTAACGGGCGGTTGGATTCAGCATTCATCAAACAAGGATAGCAGCTGGCCATGCAGCGTCGGGCCGGCGGCCACGATGGAGGTGGTCTCCAGACCGATCGGCCGGCCGCGCAGGTCAGTCACCAGCGCCCCTGCCTGGCGGCAGACCACGGTCAGAGCAGCGATATCGAGAATATTGACATCACTTTCGACCACTGCATCCTGGCCGCCGTCCGCCAGCCGATGATAGGAATAGAAGTCTCCGTATCCGCGACTACGCGCCGCCCGCGCGACCAACTGCCCGGCAACGGCCCAACCGCTGCCGCCGGCAAGGCTGCGCAAGTTGCCAAACGAGATATCGCAGTCTTCGATGCAAGCGACATCACGAACCCGAGCCGGCACGTTGGCCACCATCGCCTGGCCGCCGGCTCTTGCCCAGGCGATTTCGCCGAAGGCCGGTGCTGAGGACACACCGAGCATCAGTTCACCGTCGATCATCAGGGCGATCTGCACCGACCAGAACGGCAAACCGCGGATAAAGCTGCGCGTGCCGTCGATAGGGTCGATCAACCACAGAAAACGACTGTCACCGTCGCGGCCGTATTCCTCGCCAAACAC
>JAIVHD010000243.1:7387-10674 GCA_020201235.1 Lysobacteraceae bacterium | reverse complement strand
GCTCCGAACGGGTCATCCCGGCGATGAACGGCTTGACCACCAGCGGTGCCTCGGTTTGCCCGACGAATGAATTTGCCGCGGTGGCCAGCGATTCACTGCCCGAGACCTTCATGAACCGGGTCATGACCCAGGCCATGACTTCGACCAGCTTCTGCATGATGCCGATGTGATAAAGACAGGCCATCAGCGAGGCGAAAAAAATGATCGTGGGCAAGACCTGGAAGGCAATGATGAAGCCCGATTCGCCGGCATTGGCCAGGTCGCCGAAGATAAAGCTGGAGCCGGCCTGGGTAAATCCGACCAGCTTCACGAATCCGCTGCCCAAGGTCTCGAAAACGGTCTTGCCGAAAGGTACCCAGAGCACGAACATGGCCAGCGACAGCTGCAGGCCCAGACCGACCAGGATCGTTTGCCACTGGATGTGTCGGCGGTGTTCGGAGGCCAGCCACGCGATCCCCAGTAATACGATGATGCCCAATAATCCGATGAATCCGTGCATAGGGTTTCCGCTGTCGTTTGCTGACGGTTGTTGTTTTTGTTGAGGTCCCGTTTGATCGACGCCCGGTCAGCGACCGCACGGCCCAGCCCGCATGTCCGAGGGGGCTTGCGCCGATGGTCGATCGCTGCCGCAACTCGGGGCGTCATTCATGGCTCGTCGAGCGCAGTGTAGCCGCTGGAATAAGGCCTGGGTGGACGCTCGAGGTCGCGCCAGACATCTCGCCGGGATTGGCCGCGTTCTTGCCAGCACCAGGAGCCGGGCTAAACTTTGATGTGCTGCCACTGCCCTTGACGCCAGGCCAGCGCGAACCAGACGGTCTGGCCAATTCGATAAAGACCCTGCAGGATCCAGACCGCCAGCAAGCCAAAGCCGAGTACCGGGCCGGCCAGCGCGGCGGCCGGCAGAAAGACAACCCACTGGCAGATGATGGAAATCTTCATCACCTTGCCGGTGTCGCCGGCCCCCAGTAGCGCGTGCATCGTGACCAGGCCGGCGGTATCGATGCCAATGATCAGTGCCGTCAGAACCAATGGCCAATGGGCCATCTCGAGGGTTTGCGGATCGGTCAGGAAAATGCCCAGGATCGGCTTTGCAAAGACCAGGATGATCAGGCCCATCGCGCCACCGACGGCCCCGGCGAACAGCGTCGCGTTCCAGCCCCAGCGCCTGGCATCCTCGATATTGCCGCGGCCCAGGGCATTGCCGACCAGCGTCGCGGTGGCGATGCCGAGCGCGATCGCCGGCAGTACGATCAGTAGTCCGAGGGTCAACAGCACGTGCACCACGGCCAGTTCACGCGTGCCGATGTGGCCGATGATGACGATCAGCACCATCATGCCGCCGGCAAAAAACAGTTGTTGAAGGCTGGCCGGTAGCGAAAGTTGCATTTGCCTGCGCAGCATTGCAAGTGTGGGGACGCGATGCAAAAAGCCCTCCGACCAGGCATAGCGAAGCCCGAAGGCCAGGTAGATCAGCGTTCCAAGCCAGATTGAAAGCGTCGTGGCAAGGCCCGCTCCGGTCACGCCCATGGCCGGGGCACCGAGGTTGCCGAAGATCAGCACCCAGTTCAGAAAGATGTTGACCGCATGCATGATCAGCAGTGTCGCCAGGTACAACCCGGTTCTGTGAACGGCCGACCAGTAGCCGCGAAATGAAAAGTTCATGCCGACGGCCACCAGCGCCAGCAGGCGAACCTGCAGGTAGGGTCCGGCTTCGGCGACAACGTCTGGATCGGGGTTGATCAGAAGCAGGATCTCCGGCGCCAGCAGGATCAGCACGGCGGCCAGCGGCAGACCCAGGCCCGTCGCCAGCAGCAAGCCACCGTTCAGCGGCACGGCGATTTCACCGTGCGCGCCCTCGCCGACGCGGCGCGCGCAGATGGTCTGCACGCCGGTCGCCAGGCCCAGGATAAAGGCCATCGACAGCCAGTTTGCGAACGAACCGAGGCCGGCTGCGGCCAGCGCCGTGGTGCCGAGTTGGCCGACCATGCCGATATCGACCAGGTTGAGGATGTTCTGCGAGGCCATGCCGCCGACGATCGGCAAAGCCAGTGTCAGCAGAGCGCGCCGCCGGTCACGGTCGGGAAAATAGTGTCGCGAGGCAGCCAGCGCGTTCAACGGCAAGGCCCGCCGTGCCGGTGCCGATTACAACGTCGTCCGGGTCGAACGAATCCTGCAATCATCGGCCGTCGACGTCCGACGGCTGCGCAGCGGTGGGCTGGCCGCGCGGCAGTGCCGGCTTCGGGCTGCAATCGAGACCACGATTGAGCTGCCCGGGCCGGCCCAGATCGCGCTCGCGCAGCCACAGATGTGCATCCTCTGCATCGCCTTCGAACCAGGCGCGTGCCGATCCAAGGCGGAAGCTGTAACCCCACTGGTCCATGTCGCCCATGCATTCGGCGCTGCTGTATCCATTGACGTGATCGGCCAGAAGAATTTGAAGATAGCAGACCGCGTTTTCTTCTTCGTAATCGCCGCCGGCGTTGGTATGCAGCCGCTCACGCCGGGACGGATCCATGCAGATAAAGTGTCCGGCCTCGTGCAGGATCGAATGCAGCGGCGTATCGGCCCTCAGGTACAGGCGTCTACCGATCAGGCCGGCTTCATCATCGCCCCAGAAACTGCCCGGTATCGGCCGGTCGATGCCGACTTCGACCAGCTCCAGCGCAAACGAGGTCAATAGCCTCGCGATGGATTCGCGGTCGGCCTCGTGCCAGCGTTTGACCGCCGGTTCGGAACAGGATGAGGTCATGGGGGTTTGCATCCCGTCTATTCTACGCAAGCATGACTTCCCGCCCATGGCTGTTTTTCGCTAAACAGCCTACAATTGTCAAACTTGAATGAACCGGGCCGGTCGCTGATGCGCGAGATTCATCCCACAAACTGGCTGCGTTACGCCGGGCTCGCCACCTGGACGCTGGTTGCCGCGACCTTGCTGCTGCTGCCCTGGGTGGCACGCGAACCGGTAGAGCCGACGCGCATCTTTGGCTGGTGGGCTGCGGCCAGCCTGTTTATCCTCGCATTTCTGCATCCGGCGGCCGGCTTGCGCAACCGTGCGGCGTTCTGGCAGCGTGTGGTGGTGCTGGTGGTGATGACCGCTGCGGTGTTTTCGGTCAGCTATTTCACGCGCTCGGCGTTGGGCGTGATCCTGTCGACCATCGTTGCCGGCATCCTGCCGTGGTTGTTGCCGCGCGTCATTGCCCTGGCATGGTTGCTGGGCATTGCCCTGTCGTTCTCGATTTGGGCGGCGATCCTGCCTCAATTTGGCTGGGCCTATGCGCTGCCGCAAT
>JAIVHD010000243.1:0-7324 GCA_020201235.1 Lysobacteraceae bacterium | reverse complement strand
GGCGCTGATGCTGTTTGCTTACGCAGCCTCAATGCTGGCGCTCAACCAGGTCAAGGCCCGTGAGGAGCTGCGCCGAGTCAATTCGGAATTGCGCGCAACCCAGGCGTTGTTGACCGAAAATACCCGAATCGCCGAGCGTGTGCGCATCGCGCGTGAACTGCACGACTTGATCGGCCATCACCTGACTGCCCTGAGCCTGAATCTGGAAGTGGCCAGCCACACCGCCGACGGCAAGGCCAAGGAGCACGTCGACCGGGCCGGATCGATTGCACGCTTGCTGCTGTCCGATGTGCGCGAAGTGGTCAGCGACATGCGCCAGAACGATCGCGTTGATCTTCGCGAGGCGATTCGCGAACTGGCCTCCGGCGTGCCGGAGCCGGCCATCCACCTCGACATCCCCGACGAGCTGTCATTAACCGACCCGAAGCGCGCCCAGATTCTGCTGCGTTGCGCGCAGGAAGTGATCACCAACGCGGTTCGCCACGCGCACGCGAGCAACCTGTGGATCAGCCTGAGCGGTGACCAAAGCGGCTTACGGCTGGAAGCGCGCGATGATGGCCGCGGCACGATCGAGTTGTTGCCCGGCAATGGGTTGAACGGCATGCGCGAGCGCATCAAGGAGCTCGGCGGACGTCTGGAGATCATGACCCGGGCCAATTCCGGCTTTCGGATCAACGCATGGATGCCGCCGGAGTCCTCGTCGTGACGAAGGCGAGCGAGAAGGCGGGCGAGAAGGCGGGCGAGAAGGCGGGCGAGAACCCGACCAGGATCCGGGTGATGCTGGTCGATGACCAAACGCTGGTACGCCAGGGCGTGCGCTCGCTGCTGGAGCTGGTCGACGATATTGTTGTCGTGGCCGAGGCGGCCGATGGCGAAGAGGCCATCGCGATGGTGCCGGAGATCTCGCCCGACGTCATGTTGCTCGATATTCGGATGCCGCGAAAGAACGGCCTCGAAGTGCTGCGCGAATTGAACCAGGCCGGCCAACTGCCGCCAACCATCATCCTGACCACCTTCGACGAGGATGACCTGGTGCTCGACGGCATTCGCACCGGCGCGCGCGGCTATTTGCTCAAGGATGTCTCGTTGGAAGAACTAGTCGGTGCCGTTCGTCGGGTTTCCGAAGGCCAGACCATGGTCAAGCCGGCGGTCACCGAGCGCTTGCTCGCAGGCCTGGGCAAATCACGCCTGAAATTCTCCAGCCTCGATCGCCCCGATCCATTGACCGAACGCGAAACCGAAATCCTGCGGCTGATGGCCGGGGGTTACTCCAACAAGGAAATCGCCAATGCCCTCAACGTCGCCGAGGGCACGGTCAAAAACCACGTCTCGAGCATTCTCTCCAAGCTCGGCGTAAGAGACCGCACCCGCGCGGTGCTCAAGGCGTTCGAAATCGGCGCGATCTGAGCCGCAGAATTCTGCAATTGCGGCCATTCGCATGATTTGATTCTGCTGGTCTCACGTTAGTAACCCCATTCGTTGCCCGAAGAGATCCGCTGAAATCCTTGGCGTTCTTGGCGGCTTGGCGAGAGGAAACATCTTCTCTGTGCGCCCATAAATTCTGCGGACGAGCCGATTTTTTTATGGCTGATATTTAAGCTCAAGCTCATAGGGATCAGGGTTTGATCTGTTCTGTATCTGAAACAGAATTACAAGGAGCTCTGAATGTAAACTGAAACCGGCCATTGCTAAAGAAATCGAAGGTGCACATTCCTGATGAACCGGGTGCGCCGGCCGATGAACCGCCGGTGCCAAAGGTGTTGCCGGGGTCAATCAGCCCGCCACCACCGATTCGAAACTCCCGGCCGGGATCGCCGTCATCGAGCCGACCCAGCTTTTCGAGCACGCATTCGTTGGTCACATCAATTTGCGCCGCGAGCAGTCTTTGAAGCTCAACACCCGCGACCCGCGAGAGACTTTCACGAAGGTTGATTTCGGCAACCGCCTGCCCGCCGCTCATGGTCGCCAGTTCAACTTCGTAAACCAGGCGATCGGGCAAATCGAACAGGTTACCGCCTTCACTGTTCATAAAGGCAAACGAAAAGTGCCTCTGAACGGCATCGGATTCGGTTAATGCAAGACTGGCGCTGACGCCACCGCGTGAAATGCCAAAAGAAAAAAACTGCCCAACACGTCGAAACCAGGGGGCATCGTTTTGGAACTCCTGCAACTGCGCCGTAACCGTGGCGGCGATCTGATCGCGTATCGCCTGTTGTGCACCGTTGTCCAAAAATGCATCCAGCGCGGTTCCTTGTGGACAATTGTTGTTCTTACCGCCTTGGAGCAGCGCTCGCATGGGTTCTGACTGGAGTTCGATACCCGCAGCCATCATGGTTTCCCATTGACGACGAAGATCGAGAACCGTGCGATAGGACAGATTTTCACTGCTCGTCAAGTCGAACGGTTCTGCCTGGGGAGCCCACGGGGATTGATCATCGCGAGTAACCAGAAATGAATACACTTGATCTGATAAGTGATTGCCGAGAATGACAATCCGCTGTGGCGCGGAGCACTGTACGTCAGCATCAGGATTTAAAACCGGGTTTGCCCCGCCTGCATGGTCGCAGGTGATGTTGGCCGCATTCAAGATCGCCTGGCTTCTTGCGGATTGGAAGTCGACGCAGTGGTTGCAGAAGTAACCGACTGTTTCCAATCCCCAGGCTGCAGAAAAGAAAAAATGTAAGGTGAAAAAGATAGTCAGGCCGAACCGATTGAGCATCATTTTGCGCCACCCACGTATTATAGAACGGTCAGTTTAACATCGTGTTCCAAAGCAGACTAACTTTTCCCCACTGTTCGGCGCGTTGTTTTACTGGATCAGGTACGTGTTTCAGCTATTTTAAAGCGAACCGCAGATTACGCAGATGTCCGCAGATGATTGAATTGAATTTTTTTTGGCTCCTTCGCAAAATCTGTGGGTAGATGTTTCGCTCGGAGAGGGTTCGAAGTGCATGATGTGCGCAGATAAATAACAGCGGTTGAGCAGATTTTTTGGGTTGATCTTTTCCGAATCAATTTTTTGCTCTCGCCAAGACGCGAAGACGCCAAGAACACCAATGGAATGGTGAGAATGAGTGCGTCGAAAAGCTTACGAATACAATCAGAAGTATTGCCACATTCAGGGCTCCGGACGGATTCGCCTGCAAGGCAAGGCGGCGAAGGCATAGTTGGTCTACGTCGAGTCACCTTAACGCCGCAGGCGGATTCGTCCGGAGCCCCCGAAGGGCTTGCCTCTCGGCGCGTGTGGACTGCGTTGTCGTCGCTCGATGTAGGCCCAGCTACAGACTTCGCGCCGACGCCTTGCCACACGCGCCGAGAGACAAGCTGAATGCGGCAATACTTCTGATTGTATTAGTAACAACGCGCACAAGAAACAGCGACTCACGTACCGACCCCGAATTTTTCTCGCAAAGCCGCCAAGAACGCCAAGTTTATAAACGGTAATAATTCCTTAATGGATGGGATGGTGAATAAGCCGGGGTTCATCAGCCTTAATCGATTGAAGGTCTTCATTGGATCGAGCGATCTTTGCTGTTTGTGAGCAGGCGCACATCTTGCGGATACAGGGCTGCCTATACTTCGCGTCGTTGGAAGGCCCCTGTAACAGTGGAGAGAGAGGATGAGAAGCTTGCGTGTGATGCCGGCGATCGCCGGCGTGGTTTTGATGATGGTAGCGATTTGTACCGCAGAAGCGCAGTATCTTCGCGTTTATTATCCCGATATTGAGCAAGGTTCAGCCACTGTCGTGGTATCGCCGACCGGCCGGGCGGTGTTGGTGGATGCCGGTACCGGCATTCGCGGCAGCGATGAGGGAATCGAGGATTTCATCAACGATTTGATTGACTCCGGGATCATTTCCAGCCTTGATTTTATCGTCGCGACGCACTACGACGAAGATCATATTGGACGAATGGAAAATGTCTTTCAGTTCGTCCCATTGCCGCCGACGGTCATCACTTATGATCGTGGCGAATTTATCCAGGTGCCGTCTACATTTGCCTATGGCGATTATGCCTTTGGCGCGAGCATGCACAACCGTACGACGGTTCCGGCGTGCACTGAGCACGACCTGGGTGGCGGCGCTTCTTTCAGGATCTGGACGGTGAACGGCGAAGTGTGTAACGGGCCTGTGATTGATGTTACGGGCGCTTCGCAGTTCGAGAACAACGTGTCGGTTAGCCTGGTCGTGACACTTGGCGATGTCGATATCTGGATCGGCGGCGATCTTACCGGCAATCCCGATACCGGCGTTGCCGATATCGAGACGCCGACCGGTATGGAGTTGATGGATGTCGATGTCTATACCGTCAACCATCACGGCTCGGAGACCAGCTCGAACGCCAGCTTCCTGAATGATCTGGCTGCCGAAGTGGCGATCAACCAGAATTCCATGGCCAATAATTTTGGCCATCCCAGGGCTGTCGTCGTTAGCCGGATCAAGGCCACGCCGGATTCGTTCGGTCAGACACCGGTGTTCTTCCAGCAAAACCCGGGTGATCTTTCCGACGACCGCTCGGACGATTCTCTGGCCGACGGCATCGCCGATTGTGACGATGCTGCGGCCGGCGGCATGTTCGGATTGCCGGGCACGATCCATTTGATTTCCGACGGCTCCAGCTATCGGATTCACGCCTGCGGGATTGCGCCGCGTTCGTTCCCGGCCGACAGCGGCGCCGGGCTGATTGGCGATTATCCGCCGGCGATCCGCGCGGTAGTGCACAATCCGCGGGTTCCGCTGGCCAGCGAGGCGGTTACGGTCGAGGCCGATCTTGATCAGGCCGAGAGCGCCGAGGTCCGGTATTGGGTCGATGGCCTCGTCCAGCCGACGATCGCGATGAGTCTGTCGACGGGCAACACCTGGGTCGCGACCATCCCGCCGCAGGCCGATGGCGCTCGCGTCGACTTTCGGATCGTTGCCGGAAATTCTCCGGCCGGCGACGAGTTGTCGCCATCGGCTTGTTATTTCGCCGGTGTAACGCCGATTGCGCTGCTTCGCGCAGTCAATGACCAAGGCGTATTAAGCACGCGAACTTGCGCGGCGCGAATTGAGGGTGTGATGACGGCCGAGCCCGGCCTGTTCAACGATTTCGTCACAATTGCGTATGTACAGGACGCGAGCGGAGGTTTGCAGATTTTCGACAGCCGGATCGACCCGGCTATCGGCCGCGGTGACCGCGTTGAGTGGATCGGCGAAGTCGAACAGTTCGGCGGCCAGGCCGAGTTGGTGGTGGCCGAGCCATTTGGCAATTTCGGCTTTCTGCGACTGGGTACGGGCACAGTACCCACCCCCCAGGTCGTGACTGTGGCCGAACTGGGGGAGGCCATCGAAGGGCGTCTGATTCGCCTGAACAATATAACCATCAGCAGCGGCTCGATTCCCGAGGCCGGCAATGGCAACCTGGTCATTACCGACAATGGCATTGATTTCGCGACGCTGCGCATCGATGACACGACTGATCTTCCGGGCTCGAATACGCCGACCGAAGCCTTTGACGTGATCGGTATCGCCAGTCAGTTCGACTCCTGGGTGCCGCTGAACAGCGGCTACCAGATTCTGCCGCGCGGCAAGGCCGACCTGATCACCAGCGAGATCAACTTTCCGCAGGTCATCATCAATGAGTTGCTGGTCGATCCGGCCAGCGGGTTGGCCGGCGACGCCAATGGCGATGGCGTGCGCTCGGCCACAAACGACGAGTTCGTCGAACTGCTCAACACCGGCACTACAGCGGTCGATATCAGCGGCTGGACGCTTTCCGATTCGACCACCACCGGACCGATTCGGCACAGCTTTCCGCCGGGCAGCGTGATTCCGCCGCGCGAAGCGGTGGTGGTGTTCGGCGGCGGCAACCCGACCGGAGCGTTCGGCACGGCGGCCGCCGGCGGCCGGGTATTTGTTGCCAGTAGTGGCGGATTGTCGCTGAACAACAGCAGCGGCCATGCGGTGACGCTGGCCGATGCCGGTGGCTCCATCGTTCAGAGCGTCATCTATGACGGCTCGGCGGTCGACGACCAGTCGATCGTGCGATCCCCGGATTTCGCCAATGCGCCGTTTGCCCGGCACTCGAGCCTGATCGAATCCGATGGTGCGCTGTTTTCGCCGGGAACCCGCGTAAATGGCGAATTCTTCACCATCCCGTCCGGATCCGTGGTGCTCAGCGAAGTTCTCTACGACCCGTCGGGTGCCGATTCAGGTCTGGAATGGATCGAGTTGTTCAATACCACCGAGCAGGCGTTATCGCTGGATGATTTGTGTATCGGTTCCGGCGGCAATGATTACACCAACAGTCTGATTCCACTGGATGCTTGTGATACCGGCGCGTGCCGGATACCGGCTGGTGGGACTTTTGTTCTTGGCGGGCCTGTCTCGGCGCTGGACAACGCCAATCCGGTGTTTGATATGGAGTTTCAGTTCTCGCCGGGCCTTCAGAATTCGGGGGCCACGGCCGACGGCGTGGCCTTATTTAATCTGCGCTGTGCCCAGGTTGGGCCGCAAACCGTTCCGGTCGACAGCGTGATCTATGGCGAGACCAACAGCAACGGGCTGCTTGATGCCGCCGGTCATGTCGGCGCGGTCAATGTTGCCGACGCGGGATCTGGCCAGAGCATCCAACGAACAGGGCTTTTAGGGCAATGGCAGATCCAGCCGGTGCCTGATCCCGGCGTCACCGGCCTGGGTTCGGGCGAAACGGCCAATACTGCTCCGGAAATCACGATTCTGACTCCGGCAAGTGGAGCCAGTTTCTCCTTCGGCTCAGACATTGGTTTTTCCGCAAGCGCGATCGATCTTGAAGACGGCGATCTCGGCACCACAGTGGTCTGGAGCTCCAGCCTGGACGGCATCATCGGCAGTGGCGCCAGCATCCAGGTTTCCGGTCTTGGCATCGGCAGCCACTCGATCTTGGCCAGCGTCAGCGACCTTGGTGGGCTCCTCGCCGAGGCTGTGATCGAGATCAGCATCACCGAGCCGCCAGGTGGCGCGGCGATCGTCTTGTCGGAAGTGTTTTACGACGCATCAGGCAGCGACGACGGCCTGGAATGGGTTGAGCTATTCAACGCCGGTTCGACATCGGTCGATTTGACCGGCTGGTGCCTGGCTGCCGGTGGCACCGATTACACCTGGACGAAGTTCTCGCTGGCAACGATCGTGGGGCCGGAAACCACAGTGGTCGTTGGCGGGCCGATCTCATCACTCGCCAACGCCAGCCCGGTGTTCGCACAGGCGGATGATTTCTCGCCCGACATCCAGAATTCGGGCAGTACGGCCGACGGTGTCGCATTGTTCAACTTGCCGTGCAGCCTGGTCGACGCGCAGACCATTCCGGTC
>JAIVHD010000206.1 GCA_020201235.1 Lysobacteraceae bacterium | reverse complement strand
ACCTTATCCCGGAAGTGGCCGACTATATCCAGCACGACATCCGGCTTCGCGGTCGCGGTAAGGCAAAGAACCGGAGGCACCTCACCCTCCCCCGCTTTTTCCCGTATGAACCGACCCACGTAGCGATAGTCCGGCCGGAAATCGTGACCCCATTTGGAGATGCAGTGTGCTTCGTCTAGAACCCAAGCGCCGATTTCGCGTTGGGCTAGGACTTTGCGGAAGGACCGATTGCGGAGCTGCTCCGGCGATACAATCAGGATGCCGACATCGCCGAGCCGGATGCGGTCGAGTACGTCGGCACGTTCCGGCATGGACAACATTCCGTTGAGCGCCGCACACGCGGTAATACCGCGCGCCTCGAGTCCGGCGACCTGGTCGGCCATCAGGGCCACCAGCGGCGAAATAACAATCGTCAACGCGCCTGTCTTGTCATACCGCGACAATGCCGGAATCTGGTAGCAGAGCGACTTACCGGTTCCCGTCGGCAGAATACCCAGAACGTGCTCGCCGCGCATCGCGGCTTCGACAATTGCGCGTTGCAAGGGGCGACCGTCGCTGTCCGCCGGCTCTGGCCGGAAATCATCGAAATCGAACCAACGCTTAAGCTCTTTTCGCGCATCATGACGCTCGCTACACCAGCCACAAGCCGGGTCGTCGCAGGCAACATCCCGGAGCTGACGCACCATGAGACCAGCCTCTGGAAACTGGTGTCGCACCCAGGGTGGCATTACCGAATTGCCACCAGCTACCGACAGCCACGCAAGGGCGTAGGCCAGTGGCCAATTTTCGCCGCTCGTGCGTTTGATAATCCCCCGGCCATGGGTCATGCAGGCGTTGCCGCTCAGCTGACGTTCGATCGCTGAAACCGCCTGTTCACGGGAAGGTCTCGGTCTGAAGCGGATTGTCGAAAAAAAGGCGTTTAGACCGTTTGGGGTGTCATCTGGGGTTGTCAACCAGTGCCAAGCAAGCAACAGATCCGGCGCGGTTTTCTGCATGGCACGCAATGCGTCATGCTGATCCCTGAACACATCCAGAGTAAGCCTGGCGTCGAGTTCCGGGTCATTCAACTGACCACGGGTTAACTGACCATCCTGATAGTGCTTCACCAAGCGGTGATAAGGATTCCGGGGAAACGCGAGCGGATTGAGCCGCAGGGTGTCTACGGCCGGCAATCCGAGTAACCGTAAGCCAGGTTTTGCTGCGGCGAGGTGCGGCAAGTCGAAATCGACAATGTTATGCCCCAGCAGAAATGCCGCGTCCAGGGCGAAATCGTCCAGATCATCCAGCGCTTTGGCGAGCGAGCCCTTCTTGAATACGAAGGACTGTCCGGTGTCGCCGCGAACAGCCGCAAGCTGATGGATTTTTGAGTCTTTCTTGCCGACTTCTAGGTCAATCGAAGCACAACGGGGAGTAAAGCTTTTGCGCTCATCAAGCTCTGCACTTCCCTCTGGCATGGGCGGCTGTTCAAAGATCATGGGAAAAAGGCAAAATTCGCTTCAGCGAGTACCATGCAGTCAAATCCGCAGATCATCGAGGAACTCCGACGCCGGCCCACCGCAGGTCACGAGGAGATGGTCACGCGCACGTGTACAAGCCACATACAAAAGATGGCGTTCCGTGTTGTAGACCTCTTCGAGGTCGGAGTCATCGGCCACGGCCTCGATGCGCGACATCAGCGGGATAATTTCATCGTCGCAGGCCATCACCACGACGGCTCTGAATTCCAGCCCCTTGGCAAGATGCATGGTGCTGATCGAGACGTGGCCGTGCGTGGTTTCGACATGCTCATCGAGCACCTTGTAGGGCAATCCCGCCTTCGTGACTGCCTGACGGGCGCGGTCCAGCTCGGCGTCTGATCGGACGAACAC
>JAIVHD010000023.1 GCA_020201235.1 Lysobacteraceae bacterium | reverse complement strand
GTTCAGACGCGCTCCGGCAGTATAAATATCAGTCTCGGCATCCCGAACTTCCTGAAAATCGCGCTCCATTTTCTTTCGCTCTGCCGATGCCGAAAGCCTAAGGAACGACGTAAACCGATAATCGAGCTCACCCTTGACGCTGGTCCGTTCGAAACTGAAAGGCTCGTTGGTCCGTTCGTCGGTCAGAAAAGTATCGGAAACAACCTGGACAAACGGATCACGGTCGGTATCGTTATCACGCTCATCATAGTGGAAGCGCAGCCTCGCACTCAAGTGGCGCGTCAGGTTGCTGGTGGCCCGCAAATTGACGATGCGCATATTAACCTCTCCGTCCAGGGCGCTGCGAGGGAGGTCGACGCTCGAGAACCGTGCATTCAGCGACGGCGCCAGGAACTGTTCATCCTGCTCCATCCTGCCCACTGCGACCTGGCCCGCCAGGGCAAGCCACCTGGATTGGCGCCACGATCCGGACAACATGAACTGATGGAATCGATTGTCTGGAGGCTCGGCCAGTTCTCCGACGTCGGCATCGAAAATGCCCAGGAAAGGATTTTGCCAGCGCACCGATCGGTTCGAGTTATCGAACAGCGACAGATTGTATGCCAGCTCGAGCTCCCAGCGATCCTGCACAAAACCCACCGCTGCATCGAACTGCGTGGTTTCGTAATCGATCGGAGCGGCAAGTTCTGCGGCCCGAAAAATGAAGCTCGCACCCCGAATGAGATGCCCGTCTCTTTTAGTGCGCTCGACTTCAAGCCGGTAACGCCACGGATCCTCTTTCCGGGCATTGAAGCCAAGGCCACTCAGACCCAGCGC
Organism: Lysobacteraceae bacterium; assembly: GCA_020201235.1. Lineage (GTDB taxonomy): Bacteria > Pseudomonadota > Gammaproteobacteria > Xanthomonadales > Wenzhouxiangellaceae. The sequence goes on along the minus strand of JAIVHD010000023.1, from coordinate 6,531 downwards.
ACTAAATCCAAGCCGCAGCGTCTTGCGATCCTGCTTGATATCGATCCCGCGCAGGCTTGTATCCAACCGGGTCATGCCGGCGGTGGTGTCTCCGCGCACCCAGTCGGCCGGCAATTCCTGGTTGGCGGTGCCGGCACCGAGAAAAATCGTTCGCGTATCTTCTGACCGGAAATGCGCGATTTCATCATATTCCAGCCATGCATCGTAGCGGCTCTGGCGACCGCCTTCGATCAGCAGCGTGCGGCTGTCAAGCCCGAGTTTTTCTCCATATACACCCAGATATCGCGCATCCGCGTCGCGATACAGCAGATCGATGCCAAAAGTGCCGAAAACACCCTGCTCTTCCAGGCCCCGGTAGTTGCCGAAATCGAAAAAGTCGTCGGAGACATAACCGGCTCCGAAAAGAATACTGCCGGTCAGCCCGTCGAAAACCGGGCAATTCTGGCAAAGCCATTCGCTGGTATCCGGCCCGGAAGCCGCAGCTTCAGCTTCATCGGTGGCGCTCTCGGACTGGGCGACTCCCGAGGTGCCGGCCGTCAGCAGGCAGGCTGCAGCGAGGGTCCGGATCTGCGACAGGCGCTTGAACATATTGGATTTCATAACGGACTCTCCACAAACCCTTAGCGATTCAGAGTGGCCCCCGAAGGATGATTTGAACCGTGAACCTGTGAATGACAACTCAGACAGCTGCCTGACAACAGAAAGCTCGACGGTGAACCGGACGGCAGGTCGTTGGCGGTCCGGCCGATGCTCGGATGGCCGACTCTTGAATGACATTGCTGGCACAACAACGGTGCACGGCGAGTCAGCAAGCCTGGATTGTTTGATCCATGGGTCCGATGGCAAAGCGTGCAATCCTCGGTGACCGGGGCATGTTCCCAAAGGAACGGTCCGCGCTTTTCGGCATGGCACTTGAAACAATTCTGGTTGATCGTGGGACTCGCCAACATCGCCTCGTTCGGCGCACCATGCGGCTGGTGACAGTCGGTGCAGGTCATTTCGCCGTGCCGGATCGGGTGGGCGAATGCGCGATTGACCTCGGCGCGCTGCTCGATGTGACAGTCAAGACAGATATTGGCCTGGGTGGATTGCACGGTGACCGGGTCGCGTCGTGTGTGCGATTGATGACAATCGGCACAACCCACTTCCTGCTGCTGGTGTGTGCCGCCTTCCCAAAAACGATGCGACGACTCGCGGTGGCAGCCCAGGCAGATTTCGTTCTCGCGCTGTTCCGACCACGGTGCATTGGGACCAAATGCCGGCATCGGCGGCCGCTCGCGACCAAAGCCGACGCGGCCGGCATGGTCGCCGCCGGGACCGTGACAGGCCTCGCACTGGCTACCCCCGAACGGCGTCCGGGAATCGGCCATCACACCGTGCGGCCCATCAAAAATAGCCATCAGATGCGCGCTATCCTCGTCTCCGTGACATCGCATGCACGTATCGGCACCGCCGTCGGTGTAGGCAGGCAGGCTCTCATCTTCATCAACCGCCCAGCCGGCCCATGACAGCATGGCCAGACCAACAACCATCATAAATCGCCCGCCCGTGCGTCCGACCTTTCCCCGGCAAGTACCCAATCTTCTCTCCCGCAGACATTTTTATTGTCGATCAAATTGGCCTGCTGAACGAAATTCCACAAGCCAGGGGATCTTCGTGCCGGATTCGCGCGTTGCGAATTCGATGTTCGTGCAGTTAGGGTCAGTTCCTCAACCCGTGCGCCTCACTCACCGGAACGAAGCTGTCCTCGCTGTGGCAGAACGCGCAGTTTTCCCGCGGACTCATCTCGATCAGCGCCTGGGTATCGGGGTTGTTGACCGGATCCGGATTCAGCAGGAATGCATTGCCGAACGAGAAACCGCTATCGCTTCGGGATGCCATGTGCGTTACTGCAGGTTCGGAATCATGACAGGCGACACAGGCCGCAGCTTCGGCACTGAAGTTATTGTCGTCGGTCGGATCGAACGGCGCGAAGTTGTCGGGCGCGTACTCGGAGGCACCGAATAGACTACCGGCGCTGACCGTGGCGCTGGAACTCACCGTGGTCGCCAGACGGCCGCCTTCCAACGGCAGTTCGTAGGTTCCTTCGGCATGGCAGGCCAGGCAATCGGCCGACGAACGCGGGTAGGTGACTTCGCTGAAGTCGAACACGTTCGAACCAAAGCCATAGACATAGTAGGGTTCCTCTCGAATGTCGGCGGCATGGATGGCGTGGATCATGTACTTAAAGTCGACCGTGCGGTCTTCGAGCGTATCGGCTGCCGCCAGGTTTTCGCCATTGAAAGTGCCGTCGGGGTCGACCGGTCGCCGGAACAGGTCGGTTGCATTCGGGTTATGACAGGCTGCACAGGCCTCTGGATTATCCGACCGGTTGTTGCCATGGATTGCCAGACCATCGTTGATCGAGTGGCAGTTCTGACATTTCTCAACTTCCACGACTTGCCGGCGCGGCTGCGGAGCGCCATCGGTAATCGCGAAAGCGAGGGTGGCATCGGTCACGGGTACGGTTTCAGTGTAGTTTCCGTCCCGATTGAAGTCCGCAGCCGGATGACCTTCGATCACGACCGTACCCGAGCCCAGAGGTGGATCAGTATTCGGTATCACCAGCGGGTTGGAAAGCGCCATCGTATCGACCGTGTAGGTGCCGTCGAGGTTGTCGAATACGCCTTGGGGCAATACCCCGCTGCCGTTGGCCAGTGTGATGCTGATCGGCTGTCCAACCGGCCGACCGGTGATGTCGGTTCCAAAATTGTTCGAGACATTGGAGAAATCCGTGTTCGGCCAGGCAAAGGACATGGCCAGTCGGGTGCCGCTGCCGGTAAACGGCGGATCGCCGGCGATGTCGTAGGGCCGGTCGTTGTCGCTCGGGTTGGTCACCGAGAAGGTCACAACCGGCGACTGGCCGACCCCGGCGTTGCTGACTCCCAGGATGTTGTACTGGAAGGTCTCGGCGGCAACCTGGCTGTCGATGACGTGAATATCCAGCGCGCCAGTCAGCAAGCCCTCGTCCGAATGGCATGCAGCACAGGTCTCGTTCGGCTGCGCCAATCCGATGTGATTGGAATTGGCGTTGGTCAAGCCCAAGCGATCGGTCGCCAAATCATCGTGGCAGGAAGCGCAGGCCGCAGCCGTCGGTGCGTTACTGATGTTATCGGCCTGCGGGGTTTCGGGATTGTCGGGATCGTGGCAGGTCCGGCAATTTCGCGTGTCCTGGGGATGCGTGACATTGGTGAAGTTCGTCGGCGGAGCGCCAAAATTCTCGCAACCGAAGCCACACAAGGCGAATGGCTGCGTGAGACCGTTACCCGTGTGAATCTTGTGGATCATCACCGTGAAATCAATGGTGTTGCCGGTGCCGATATCGGTCCTGAATGGCTGGTGACAGGACACGCATTGGTCCACATCTCTGCGTGCGCCGCCATGGAATGCAAATTCTTCGTCGCTATGACAACTCAAGCAGGCTTGCTGGGTAATGATCTTGCGCTGACGGATACCGGTCGTTAAGCCGGTCGAGGGCTGAATGTCGAAGGTTGTATCGCGACCGGGAACCGAAACGCCGAAAAGCTCGACGTCGCGAACTTCCATGCCAACCCGATGGGTCAGGATCGGATTGTATGACATCCCTGAAATATTCGTCAGACCGTCGGCAAAGGTGAACCGGTAATTGCCGTCGCCGAGGTCTTCGAGCGTGCCTTGGTCGTAGGTTCCAGCGGACGCCAGCGGCACGCCTTCATCGGCCACTCGCATGTAGGTTCGCCAGCTATCCGTCAGACCATTGCGGCCTGGGATCAACTTGTTAACGGTAAAGCTGAATTGTACATTCTCACCCTGCTCGAAGCCTTCGATGCCAAAGCCGAACTCATCGACCACACGAAACTCGACGACCGATCGCACCTGGCCTCTCAGCGTCGCACCGGTGATGATCGAGAAAACCTCCTTGGGCGCAGGTCTCGGCCGGGGCGTAAACATCTGCACGGTAAAATCGGATGGCAGATCTCCGGTCGGGCTGTACTTGGCGATGATTTCGGCCGGAACCCCTTCGAAGAATCTCGAAGCATCCTCATCAACTGCGCTCAGAGCTTGCGGTACCGGGAGCACGGTAAGCATGAACCCCAGAAAAATGGCGCTGTATTGGCGCGCTGTGTTTAAACCTGCAATATTGAACATATTGGTTCTCCTATTCCCGCAAGTCGACTTGAATCGTCCATTTACAGATCCGCCGGCAATTCGTGAGCGACGCCCCTGTGGCAATCGATACAGGTCTTGCCGGTCGCTTCCCGGTATTCGGCCGAATGACGTCGTTGGGCCGAGCGGCCCTGCAAGTCCGCTGACATGGCTTCGTACTTGTGACAATTACGGCATTGTTTCGAATCATTGGCCTTCATGCGCGCCCACACCTCTTCCGCCATCTCGAGCTTGTGCGCCTCGAATCTTTGCTCGGTCGCGATCCTGCCCGTCAAGTGACCCGGGACCTCGACTAGCGAAGCCTTGATCTTGGTCTGCATTTTTGGGAAAAATTCTTTCGGAACGTGGCAGTCCTTGCATTGGGCAACGACTCCGGACCGATTGTTGTGATGCACACTTTCGTTTTCGTAATAGGGGAAGACGAATGCCTCCATCTCATGGCAGGAACTGCAGAACTCGTTGGAACTCGAAACATCGACGACGGTCATGAAGCCCTGCCAGGCGAGCGCGCCGGCCACGACACCGACCACCAGTAGCAGACCGGCACCGTAGGTGGCACTTGGCCGGGTGAGGAAACGCCCGAACCGGAAAAAAATACCGCGTTTTCCGCTTTCATCTGCCATCGTTTATCCTTGAATCCGGCTGTCATCAGCTGTGTCTCGAATCATCAAGGCCGCCTTATATAGGGATAATTTCACGTCATACTCACACAAACCCCCTGTCGATTAATTGAGCGAAATCAATTTTCCCGAGTCGGTAACCAAAATGAGCTATAGTGAAATTGTGACGCGCGCAGTGAACTGGCAGCCTTGATGGCCATCTGCCCACAGCTACGGTAGCAACATGCAGCAGAGCTCAGTCTGGACCGGTGTCGCCGTAGTCGCATTGCTGACAACCTTCGCGGTGGATCTGCTGGTCCCCCTGGGCGTTGCGCACGCCACCTTGTATGTTCTGGTGGTATTGCTGGCGATTCCGACGCGCAGCAAGACTACGGTCATCGCATTGACCCTCGGCAGCACTTTTCTAGGGTCGCTGGCGTTTGCGATCCAGTTCCCGCCCGCGCCCGCAATCCCTGTCGGATACGCCATCGCCAATCGCGCGCTGAGTGTCCTCGGCATTGCCGTAACCGCCGCACTGGGCATTTTCCTGATCGAGCACTGGCACCGGCTGTCCCGGACCCGTGAAAAAGTCGATGAACAGGGTCAACTGCTCGACATGGCCGGCCGCATCGCCCGTTTCGGCGCATGGTCCTACGTCCACGACAGCGAGCAGATTGTCTGGTCCGATGAAATCGCCCGCATTGTCGAAGTCGAACCCGGCCATACGCCGACACTCGACGAGGCCATCGAACGCTGCGCACCCGAATACCGCGACAAGGTGCGCCAGGCCGTCCGCCGGTGCATCGAGCAAGGCACCGCTTGGGACGAGGAATGGGAATTGCTCACCGCCACCGGCCAGCGGCGCTGGGTGCGCGCCATCGGCGAGGCGGTGCGCGACGAGTCTGGACGCATCACCGGCGCTCAGGGTGCCTTTCAGGACATTGACGCGCGCAAGCGCGCCGAGGCCTCGGCCGAACACCATCGCGCCCGGCTTCGACAAATGGCCGAGTCGATGCCCATGCTGGTCTGGAACGCCGACAGCGAAGGCCAGATCGATTTCCTCAATCAACGTGTCCTCGACTACACCGGCACCGCCGAGCAAAGCGAATTGCTCGGCGACCAATGGCTGAAGATCATTCACCCCGAGGACCAGGAGCGTACGCTGGCCATGTGGATACGCTCGGTCGAGACCGGCACTCCCTACAGTTTCGAATTCCGGATTCGCGACGCCAACGGCAATTACCGCTGGTTTCAGACCAGCGCCATACCCATGCTGGATCGCGACGACAAGGTCGAACACTGGTTCGGCGCCTGTGTCGATATCCACGCGAAACGGGAATTGTCGGCACGGCTGGTGCAGACGCTGGAAAACATGTCCGACATTTTTTATGCATACGATCGAGACTGGCGATTAGTCTACGCCAATGCCGCCGGTGAAAGACTGGCCGGCCGAAACCGCGACGAGATGATCGGCCAAGTTATCTGGACAACCTTCCCTGAGACCCGCGGCACGGTTCTCGAAACCGAATACCGCAAGGTCGTAGAATCCCGACAACCGAAGGCGTTCGTGACGCACTACGAACCGCTCGATGTCTGGCTGGAAGTCTCGGCCTACCCCGACGATGACGGCCTGGCAGTATATATCCGCGACATCACCCGACAGCGCAAGGCCGAAGAACAACTGCGCCAGGCCCAGCGGCTGGAAACTGTCGGTCAGCTCACCGGCGGTATCGCCCATGATTTCAAC